>JANPCW010000626.1:0-3950 GCA_031431155.1 Janthinobacterium sp.
GCGGCGATGGCGTAATCGCACGGCTGCGGGTCGCCGGGGCCGTTCGACAGGAAGATGCCATCGGGATTGAGGGCTAGCGCGTCGGCGGCCGAGGCCTGGGCCGGCAGCACCGTCACCTTGCAGCCGCGCTGGGCCAGCATGCGCAGGATATTGCGCTTGATGCCGTAGTCGAAAGCGACCACGTGAAAGCGCGCATCGGCCTGGGTGCCGTAGCCCTGCCCTAGCGTCCACTCGGTCTCGCGCCACTCGTAGGCCTCTTTGGTGGAGACTACTTTGGCCAGGTCCATCCCGGCCAGGCCGGGGAAGGAGCGCGCCAGTTCGAGCGCCTGCGCCGCCGACGGCTCGCCACCCTGGGTGCCGACCAGGATCGCGCCGCTCTGGGCGCCCGTTTCGCGCAGCAGGCGCGTCAATTTGCGGGTATCGATGCCGGCGATGGCCACGATGTTCTCGGCCTTGAGATAGTCCGACAGCGGTACGGTGGAACGAAAATTGGACGCCAGCAACGGCAAGTCGCGGATGATCAACCCTGCCGCATGGACCCGGGACGATTCAAGGTCTTCGGGATTGATCCCGGTGTTGCCGATATGGGGATACGTGAGGGTCACGATCTGGCGGCAGTAGCTGGGATCGGTGAGGATTTCCTGATACCCGGTCATGGCGGTGTTGAACACCACCTCTCCGGTCGTATGACCGGCGGCACCGATGGAAAATCCTTTGAAAATCGTTCCGTCAGCGAGCGCTAATATGGCTGGAACGGCGGGGCCAGAAAAAAATGGCGGCAAGGGCAACTCCTGATAAAGTTGCCGTAGCTGCGCCACGTCAGACCGGCCGCCAAGGATCCCGAGCTGTTGTGCTCAAGGATTGAGGGCCAAATTGAATGATGGAATGTGATTGTCGCTACGGCGGGTGTAAGAATGGCTAAACCTTGCAATTATAGCGCAAGGCCGCCTTTCCGACAATGGCGTTTGCCATCCAATTGGCCCAGGCAAGGCCGTTACAAGCCCAATGCCGCGATCCCGGCTTTCGCAATTTGCGCGTCCTGCGCCGACTTGACACCGGACACCCCCACCGCGCCAACGCAATGACCATTGGCCATGATCGGCACCCCGCCTTCGAGCATGCCTTCGATGAATGGCGCGCTCATGAACGAGAAGCGGCCATTATTGATCATGTCTTCGTAAATTTTCGATTCGCGCTGGCCCAGCGCGGCCGTCTTGCCCTTGGCCGGCGCAATGTGCGACGAAATCGGCGCGACGCCATCCATCCGCTGCAGCCACAACAGGTGACCGCCATCGTCGACGATGGAAATGACCACTGCCCAGTCATTGGCAAGCGCTTCCGCTTCGGCCGCGGCGGCAATTATTTTGACATCGTCCAGTGTCAGGATTGGTTTCGATTGCATCATGCATCCTTTGAGAGTGAAATCAGAATGGTCTAGCGCGACCCGCGCGCCCTACTGCTCGCGCTTGGCCCTGAGTTTTTGCTTGATTTGCGCCATCAGCGCAAACGTTGCCTGCTCACCAGCCAGAATCGCCAGGTTGCGCCCGTTAAAATCGTTGCCCTTCATCGACCCAAGGCTCGGCTGGATCACGATGTCGGCATCGCTCAACTCATAGTGGTTGATGCGCTGGCCCATGATGGCGAAGGTTTGCATCAGCACTTCAAGCGAGCTGATCGCAGCCTGCGCATCGGTCTGGCTCGAAATATTCACCGCGATGATGAAGTCGGCCCCCATCTCGCGCGCAAAGCGCACCGGCACGGGAGCGACCAGGCCGCCATCGACATAGGTATGGGTACCGATCCTGACGGGCTGGAATACGCTGGGCACGGAGGACGAGGCGCGCACCGCCTGCCCCGTATTGCCCCTCCGAAACAAAATCGGCAAGCCGCTGTTCAAGTCGGTCGCCACGGCGCCGAACGGCAGCTTCAGTTTCTCCATCGGCACGTTGTGCACGGTCTTGTTCACGAAATTTTGCAGCGCCTCACCCTTGAGCACGCCGGAGCTGCTGGAAAACAGCGGCAAGGCCCAATCGGAAATTTCCGCCTCGTCCATGTTGAGCGCCAGTTTTTGCAGCGCAAAGCCGGAGTTGCCGGCCGCGTACATCGCACCGACCAGGCTGCCGGCACTGGTGCCGACGACGACATCGGCCATGATGCCTTGCGATTCGAGCGCCTTGATCACGCCAATGTGGGCAAAGCCGCGTGCGGCGCCGCCGCCAAGGGCCAGGCCGATCTTGATTTTGCGCGGTGCAACCGGTTGCGCGATAGGCACCGGTTGCGCCACCGGTGGAGGGGTCGAGCAAGCAGTCAGCGCAAGAGCTGCGCATGCGATCAGGGAACAACGTTTTAAGAACATGAATAGTGGGAGCGAAGAGAAAACAAGCTGCTGATTGTATCTTAGTTAGCTGTTTGCAAGAGCGTCGCGCCATCGGCAGCCGGCTCGGACGGCGCCTGCAACATGAGCGACTTGGGCAGGCCAACGATAAAACTGCTGCCCTGCCCCGGTGTCGATTTGATCACCAGGGTGCCCCCATGGCGCAGCAACACATGCTTGACGATCGCCAGCCCAAGGCCGGTGCCTTGGGTCTCGCGCGAGCGGCTCTTGTCGACCCGGTAAAAACGCTCGGTCAGGCGCGCGATATGGTGCGGATCGATCCCGATCCCGCTATCTTGCACCGTCAATTGCGGTCCCGACGGCGCCAACTGCCACGACAAATCAATGGTGCCGCCGGCCGGGGTATAGCGCACCGCGTTCGATGCCAGGTTGCCGAACGCGCTATGCAACTCTTCGGCGCTGCCGTTCACGTCGGGGCCATTGACCGATAGCGTGATCTCATGCTTGCCGGCCGACAAAGCGCGCGCCTCGCGCAAAATCTGCGCGAGCAGCGCCGCCACATCGACCGGCTCCGGGCGTAGCGGATAATCGACCGATTCCAGGCGCGACAAGATCAGCATATCCTCGATCAAGCGCTGCATGCGGTGGCCTTGCTCGGTCATCAGCGCGATGTGCGCCATCCGGGTTGCGTGATCGAGTCCGCCGTCGCTTGCTGCGATCTCAAGGAAACCGACGATCACCGTCAAGGGCGTGCGCAGTTCGTGCGACGCGTTGGCGATGAAATCGCGCCGCATCATCTCGATTCGCTCCACCTCGGTCGCGTCGTGGGTAACCAGAATCTGGCGCCGGTTTTCGAACGGGATGATTTGAACGATCAGCTTGCGGTTGCGCAGGCTGAGGGTCAGGGGCTGATCGTAGCGCCCCAGCATGATGTAATCTATAAAGGCCGGGCTGCGGATCAGGTTGGTGATCCGCATGCCTTTGTCGCGCTCCATGGTCAGTCCCAGGTGGCGCTCGGCGGCTGGGTTGCACCATTCCAGAAACAGCACATCGTCCATGATTGCCACGCCATCGGGCAGCAAATGCATGGCCTGGCGAAAGCGTGCCAGCCATTCGGTCAGCTCGGCCTGGTTTCGCTCATCGTCACGGCGCAAGCGGTACAGGCGCGAAAAAATGGCAGTCCAGGAACCCCAGCCGTCGGGCAGCTTGGCGCTGTGCGGATTGTCCAACCATTGATTCAACTGGTTCAGATAAAACAACTGCTGGAACACCAGGAAGACGACCCATGCCAGCGCAAAGGCCAGCCCGGCGATCGGGCCGAACAAAAACCACACCACGCCGCCCCCCGCCAGAATCAATGCCGTGCGCAACAGTGCGGGGATCCAGAACAGTAATTTGGGATTCATTTGCTTATTTTTCCGATAGCATGTAACCGACGCTACGCACGGTCTTGATCAGGTATTCGGCATCCTTCAAGGCCTTGCGCAGGCGCAGCTCGTGCACATCGACCGTTCGCTCTTCTATTACGGCATGGTCGCCCCACTCTTTGTCGAGCAACTGGCTGCGTGTAAACACGCGTTCGGGGTGCGCCAGCAGGAACTTCAAGAGTTTGAAC
>JANPCW010000627.1:0-1517 GCA_031431155.1 Janthinobacterium sp.
GCCGCCCGAGTCGATCAGCAGCAGCCCGTCGCCTTCGATGGTCGCGTGCGCCGCCTCGGTGGCGCGGTAATGCATGATCGCGCCGTTCGCGTTGAAACCGGCGATGGTGGCAAAGCTCGGGCTGACGAAACCGGGGCCGCGCGCCCTGGCCGCCGTCAGTTCCCGCTCGATCGTCAGTTCGGTCACGGGCGCGCGCTGCGGGTCGGCCAGGGTGTGTTCGAGCCATGCGAAAAACTCGCACAGAGCGCGCCCGTCCTGTTCCATGGTGTTGCGCACGTGCGCCACATCGAGCTCGCTCTTGATCGATTTTGCCATCGTGGTCGGGTTGATCGATTCGATCACCTTGACGTTGGCCGGCACCGCGTCGCGCATGCCTAAGGTAATCCGGCGCGGGTCGATCAGCAGCGCGCTGTCGGCCGCATTGTTGGCCACCAGCGCAGCGGCCGCCGAGGCGTACGGCGCCAGCGCCACGCCATCCTTGGCCAGCGCGTCGCGCAGCGCGGGCCCCACCTTGCCGTCGGCCACGAACAGGGTTGCACGCTCCGGCTCGATCATGGCGTGCGCCAGGAACACCGGGTTGTAACTGACATCGGCGCCGCGCAGGTTGAACAGGTAGGCGACGTCGTCCAGGGTCGAGATGAAATGACCGCTGGCGCCAAACGTGGCCATTGCGGCGCGCAAGGTAGCGAGTTTGTCGGCGCGGCTCACGCTGGCATAGGGCGCCAGGTGCTCAAACACGGGCGCGCTCGGCAGGCTTGGACGGTCGCGCCAGACTTGTTCCAGCAAATCGAGATCGGTGCGCAGCGCAATACCGCGCGCCGCCATCGCATCACGCAACAGACGCGCCGTGGACAAGCCCAGCACGGCGGCATCCACCGCCACGGTTTGCCCCGGCTGCAGATTGGCGGCCAGCCAATCGATGTGCTGCAAGCTGGCGCCGGATTGGATTTTCATCAGCTTCACAGAACTGCCGGCCAATTCAGTCTCGGCCTGGGTCCAATAGCGACCATCGGTCCAGACGCCGGCAAAGGTCGCGGTGGCGATAAAGGTGCCGACCGAGCCCGTGAAACCGGACAGCCATTCGCGGCCCTTCCAGCGCGCCGGCAGGTATTCGGACAAATGCGGGTCGGCCGACGGGATGATCACGGCATCGATTTTTTGCTCGCGCATCGCCTGGCGCAGTTGCCGCAGTCGCTCTAGGCGCGCGGCAAGGTTGATCTGGATATCCGGTGTTTGCATGGGAATTGTCGAATCGGTGCGCCGCGGAAGGCGGCGTCGCTAGAGGTAATAAGATGAAGCGCAATGATACCCTGAATCGCCCCCCCCAAATCGGCCGTGATCATTTCGTGAACTCTGCCGATTATGCTGAATCGTCGCGAAAATGCTCTGGAGAGTTTTTCATGGAAAGCTGCCTACCGCTGCGCGCCGGAATCGGCCTGCGGGCCCCGCATTACCGGCAAATCCTGGCGCAACCAGCCGTTGCCGGATGGCTCGAAGTGCTGATCGAAAACTACTTT
>JANPCW010000628.1:0-3750 GCA_031431155.1 Janthinobacterium sp.
GCCCGACAGCGCGCCGTCGGTGCGTACTACGCGGTGGCAAGGGATCGCGACGGCCAGCGCGTTGGCGGCGCAGGCGCCGGCCACGGCGCGCGCGGCCTTGGGCAGGCCGATGCTGGCAGCGAGCTGGGCGTAGCTGGTGGTGGCGCCGGCCGGGATCTGGCGCAGCGCCTGCCATACGCGCTGCTGGAACGCGGTGCCGCGCACGTCGAGCGGCAAGTCCAGGCCAAGCGCGGGCGCCTCGACCAGGCCGACGACCTTGGCCACGACCTGCTCAAAGTCGGACTCGGCGCCCAGCAGCTCGGCCTTGGGGAAGCGGTCCTGCAGGTCGCGCGCCAACGCGTCCGGGTCGTCGCCCAGCAGGATCGCGCAGATGCCGCGCTCGGTGGCGGCCACCAGGATCGCGCCCAGCGAACAGGCGCCGATCGCGAAACGGATCGCGACGCCGTTGCCACCGGCGCGGAATTTTTTCGGAGTCATGCCCAATACCGCGGGTGCGTTGGCGTAAAAGCGTGCGCTGGAATTGTAGCCAGCCTCGTAGATCGCGTCCGTCACCGACGGTGCCTTGGCCAGCCCTTGCAAAATGCGCGCGCTACGCCTGGCCGCGGCATACGCTTTCGGCGTGATTCCGGTGTGCGCCTTGAAGATGCGGTGGAAGTGGAAGCGGCTCATGCCGGCCGCCTCGGCCAGACTGTCGAGCGGCGGCAAATCGTCGGCGCCATCGATCAGGCGACAGGCCTTGGCGACCGCCGCCGCGTGGCGCTCGGCTAGCGCGGGCTGGTCCGGCTTGCAGCGCAGGCAGGCGCGAAAGCCGACCTGCTCCGCCTCCTTGCAACTGGCGTGAAAGCGCACGTTCTCGCGCAGGGGGCGGCGCGCGGCGCACGAAGGGCGGCAGTACACCCCGGTACTGCGTACCGAGTAGTAAAAGTGACCATCGGCGCCGGCATCGCGTCGCACGAGCGCGGCCCAGCGCGCATCGTCGGTTGCATAGAGTGGCAGTTTCAGGTTGGCATTCATGCTGGCATCCCATGTGGTGGATCATGGCTCTATCTTAGGCCGCTGCGGCCGGGCGCGCACCCCGTGTCTTGCTTTCGAATTCGGGCAGGCACAGGAGCACGCCCCGCAATGCTAGAATTGGCGCCCGCGCACTGCATTCGGAGAGCAGTTTGGAAGATCGCCACCTGCAACATGAACATCGCGAAGAAAATACGCCTATTTTTCAGCGCATCAAGAATTATTTGCTGGCCGAGATCGCCAGCGGGCGCTGGAAGGAAGGCGACGTGATCCCATCCGAGCAGGCCCTGGTGAAGCAATTTGGGGTCTCGCGCATGACCGTCAACCGCGCCGTGCGCGAGCTCACGAGCGAACAGTTGCTGACCCGGCGCCAGGGCTCGGGCACCTTCGTCGCGCAGCAGAAATACCAGGCCACCCTGCTCGAGATCAAGAACATCGCCGACGAAATTCGCGCCCGCGGCCATGTCCACCGCAGCAGCTTGCAGCAACTCGAGCGCGCCAAGGCGTCCGACCTGCTGGCCCACCAATTCGGTCTGGCGCCCGGGCAGCCGCTGTTTCATTCCGTGATCGTCCACTTCGACAACGAGGTCCCGATCCAGGTCGAGGACCGCTGGGTCAATCCCGCGCTCGCGCCGGACTACATGGTGCAGGACTTCGCCAGCACCACGCCCAACGAATACCTGATGGCGGCCGCGCCGCTGCAGGGCGCCACCTACCGCATCGAGGCGTTGGCGCCGCCGGGACCGGTGGCGCAGATGCTGGCCATCGGCGCCGACCAACCCTGTCTGGTGCTGCATCGAATCACGCACTCGCGGGACCAGGTTGCGTCGGTCGCGACGATGTGGCATCCCGGCCAGCGCTACCAGTTCGCGGGCAGTTTCGCCTAGCGCCGGCAAGGGTCCTTGCTTGTTGTAGCGCAGCCACAGGCAACAATTTCAACAAACTAACGCCACTGTTTTCCAAAATCGGTTATTATTTCGCCTATCCCCCGCTTGACATCCTCTTGCTGCACCTTCCAAGGTCATTGAATTCGCGCACAACGCCACCACCATATTGGTGTATTTTAGGGCTCGTGGATGGCAAGACCAGGCAAGAATGGCATCATCCCCAG
This sequence comes from Janthinobacterium sp., assembly GCA_031431155.1. Lineage (GTDB taxonomy): Bacteria > Pseudomonadota > Gammaproteobacteria > Burkholderiales > Burkholderiaceae_D > JANPCW01. The sequence continues at coordinate 2,123 of JANPCW010000628.1, forward strand.
GCGTTATTGACCCCCACTGCCTCATTTGAGGAAAAACATGAACGAAAATATCAAATATATTACCGATGCGTCTTTTGAGGCGGATGTGCTCAAATCGGACCGGCCTGTGCTGGTCGATTTCTGGGCCGAGTGGTGCGGTCCGTGCAAGGCGATCGCGCCGATCCTGGAAGAAGTCGCCAAGGAATACGACGGCAAGATTTTGATTGCCAAGATGGACGTCGATGCCAACCAGGCGGTTCCCGCCAAGTTCGGCATCCGCGGCATCCCGACCCTGATCCTGTTCAAGAACGGCGTCGCGGCGGCGCAAAAAGTTGGCGCAATGGCCAAAGGCCAGCTAACGTCTTTCATCGACAGCAACATTTAACGCGTTGGCGGCGGTGCGCCCGCACCGCCGCTGCAAGAAACTCACCACGCCATACCTCCCCCACCAATCAATTCCCGTCTCGGGACACTCAATACACCACTATGCATCTATCTGAATTGAAGGCCTTACACGTCTCGGCCCTGCTGGAGATGGCGATCGGCCTAGATATCGACAACGCGGCCCGCTTGCGCAAACAGGAATTGATGTTTGCGATCTTGAAAAAGCGCGCCAAATCCGGCGAACAAATTTTCGGCGACGGCGCCCTCGAAGTGCTGCCCGACGGCTTTGGCTTCTTGCGCTCGCCCGACGCCAGCTACATGGCGTCCACCAACGACATCTATATCTCGCCCTCGCAAATCCGCCGCTTCAACCTGCACACGGGCGACTCGATCGAAGGCGAAGTGCGCACCCCGAAAGACGGCGAGCGCTATTTCGCGCTGGTCAAGGTCGACAAGGTCAACGGCGAATCGCCGGAAATGTCGAAGCACCGGATCCTGTTCGAAAACCTGACGCCGCTGCACCCGAACGAGCCGCTGCGCCTGGAGCGCGAGATGAACGGCCAGGAAAACATCACCGGCCGCATCATTGACATGATCGCCCCGATCGGCAAGGGCCAGCGCGGCTTGCTGGTGGCCTCGCCCAAGTCGGGCAAGTCGGTGATCTTGCAGCACATCGCCCACGACATTACGGCCAACCACCCAGACATCACCCTGATCGTGCTGTTGATCGACGAGCGCCCGGAAGAAGTGACTGAAATGCAGCGCTCGGTGCGCGGCGAAGTGGTGGCCTCGACCTTCGACGAACCGGCCACGCGACGTGCAAGTGGCCGAGATGGTGCTGGAAAAAGCCAAGCGCCTGGTCGAAATGAAAAAAGACGTGGTGATCCTGCTCGACTCGATCACGCGCCTGGCGCGCGCCTACAACACCGTGATCCCCGCTTCCGGCAAGGTCTTGACCGGCGGCGTGGACGCCAACGCACTGCAGCGTCCGAAGCGCTTCTTCGGCGCGGCCCGCAATATCGAAGAAGGCGGCTCGCTGACCATCATCGCGACCGCCCTGATCGAAACCGGCAGCCGCATGGATGACGTGATTTTCGAAGAATTCAAGGGGACCGGCAACATGGAAGTCCACCTCGAACGCCGCCTGGCCGAGAAACGGGTCTATCCTGCGATCAACTTGAACAAATCGGGCACGCGCCGCGAAGAGTTGCTGATCAAGCCGGACCAGCTGCAAAAAATCTGGATTCTGCGCAAGCTGCTCTATA
>JANPCW010000629.1:0-2559 GCA_031431155.1 Janthinobacterium sp.
CCTACGCATTCATATCGCGCTTTCCAACGCGCAATCCGCATTCCGGCAAAAACTGCAGTTGGCCAAGTAACTTTTGGAACGAGTATGGCGGGTAAATGTTACACTGAAGTCCTCACAGTCCCCGAATAAACCCATGACGAAGCCAACTAATCCTTCAACCCAAAAAAGAGCCGCGGCACGCGCGGAGCGAGTGGTCAACCCATTCTTGGACAGCGAACTGCACGCTAGAATGCGCGAGTACACTGAGCGTGGAGCAGCCGTCGCCAAGGAGCTACGCGCGATTGCCGAGCGCGGCGCTGGCAAACTGAGCCCGGATCCTCGGTCTGCGCCGTCGCTCGACGCCATCCGCGGCATGGTCAAGAAAGGCTTGCCGCTTGCGGAGATGTTCAGTCGGATAGCCACTGGCACTGAAAAAGCCCTGTGGGAGCCCTGGATGACAGCGTTTGGCTTTGAAATCCAGAATGTGAACTATGCACCGACAGGGCCACGCAACGCACGTCTCGCTCTTGACCTTAGTGTCGACTCGAAAGCCAACGCCGTGTTTGCCAAAGCGAACATTCAAAATTGGCGCAGCTTTGCAACCGAGGACTGTGCCCAGCTGCAAATTCAAAATGCGACCGACAAGACACCGTCTAAGGCATTCGCAATTTTTTACCTGGACCCGGCCATCAAATAAGGGCTTCTTTCTCTCCGAGAGATATTTCTTCAAGCTCTGATTTGCCCGCCCCTTTTTGACGCAGGGGTATGCACGACGCGGCGATCATTTTAGGGGCGGCGAGTGTATATCGTCATACCGTGCCTTCAATTGATGCGTTTGAGTCGCTGACCGTGGATACCCCAAATGCAATCAATGCCGTCCACGTTGCCGCACAGCGCCCAGCCGTTTCCGAGCTTTTGCACGGTCACATCGGAGCCGACTTCAACGGCGAGCCGTTTAGCCCAATGCGTTGCCGAGCCTTTCCCTTTGAAGAGTTCGTTTCCTTCGACGGTTAGCGTCGCATCGAAAACTGGAACGGCAAATAAAGTCATCATAGTTTTGGGGTTAGTTCAAAAAGTGAGAAATCGGAATCTGTTCTTATCGCGATTGTGACACCATTGCGCCAGTCTCGGCCAAAATGCGTGTCGCACGCGCTGCATGTACAATCATTTTTCGGAAAAGCCGACCACCGCAGCCCGCGTTGCGCATTCATCGCCGCTGACCATGTCAGAGCTCCGGCGCCGGCCGCTCCAGGCCGCAATTTCCCGATCGATAGTAGCGCAATGTTTCAAAGGATCCACCATGAACGACCTCGCAGTCTTCCCCATTACCAAGAAATGGCCGGCCCGACATCCAGACCGGATTCAGCTCTATTCTCTGCCGACCCCCAACGGCGTCAAAATCTCCATCATGCTTGAAGAAACGGGCCTGCCGTACGAACCGCATCTGGTTAGCTTCGACAGCAACGACCAGATGTCGCCGGAGTTTCTATCGATCAATCCCAACAATAAGATCCCGGCCATCCTCGATCCCAACGGCCCGGATGGCAAGCCGCTTGCCTTGTTCGAATCCGGTGCGATCCTGATCTATCTGGCGGACAAGAGCGGGCAGTTCAGTCCCCAGGATTCCGCCGGTCGCTACCAGACAATCCAGTGGCTGATGTTCCAGGTCGGTGGCATCGGGCCGATGTTCGGCCAGCTTGGTTTTTTCAGCAAATTTGCAGGCAAGGATTACGAAGACAAGCGCCCGCGCGAGCGCTACGTCGCCGAATCGAAGCGCCTGCTCGGCGTACTCAACGAGCGGCTTGCAGATCGCAGCTGGATCATGGGCGAGAGCTACACCATCGCCGATATTGCCACCTTTCCCTGGGTGCGCAACTTGATCGGTTTCTACGAGGCGGGTGACTTGGTGGGAATCGGGGGATACCCCAACGTCACACGGGCACTCGATGCGTTCCTTGCACGTCCAGCCGTGGTCAAAGGCCTTGCCATCCCGAGCCGGGGCTGATCGTCGCCACCATTGCCTTGCCGCTGGCGATTTAGCGCTGCGCGCCTTTAATGTTTAAATCACCGACGTCCTGGGAGCTCTGGTCGGCGGCATCGTCTATTTCGGCGACATGGCCGATATGGCACTGGCGGGATCGCCACCACTGCCAAGGACGCGTCCGGTATCCGCCGTCTAGGCGTCAGCGCGAAACATCGCGGCACAGGCGCCGGTAAGGCGTTGGCGAACGCGTGCATCCAGCTGGCGCAAGAGCAAGGGCATTCCCAAGTTATCCTGCACACCGCTCACGCAATGCAGATTGCGTGGCGGCTATACGAGAAGTTGGGCTTTGTACGATCGGAAGACCTGGATTTCTCGCAGCAAGGTTTGTCGGTCTTCGACTTCAGGCTCAAACTGACGCAATGACGCCTAAAGAATGTGACTTCGGGGCGAAGCTTCACAAATCAAAGAACGACAACAACAATTTAAGCACGCTAGTATCAAAAACAATAAGCCCGGATGATTTCGTAGGTCGGAAAAGCGGAGCGCCTTCCGACATTTATAGCCAAATGTCGGAAGGCGCTTCGCTTTTCCGACCT
>JANPCW010000630.1:0-1926 GCA_031431155.1 Janthinobacterium sp.
ACTTTTCTGCCGGTACTGACGCAGCCTCAGGCAAACCCGCCTTCTGCATCCAGCTGCCGCCGCCCAACGTCACCGGCACCTTGCACATGGGCCATGCGTTCAACCAGACCATCATGGATGGCCTGACCCGCTACCACCGGATGCGCGGCTTCAATACGGCATGGGTGCCAGGCACCGACCATGCCGGCATCGCCACCCAGATCGTGGTGGAACGACAGCTCGACGCACAGAAAATTTCGCGCCATGACCTTGGGCGTGAAAAATTCGTCGAGAAAGTGTGGGAGTGGAAAGAGCAATCGGGCTCCACGATCACCGGCCAGATGCGCCGCATGGGCACCTCGCCCGACTGGAAGCGCGAGTACTTCACGATGGACGCGCCGCGCTCGAAGGTGGTGACCGAGGTGTTCGTGCGCCTGTTCGAGCAAGGCTTGATCTACCGCGGCAAGCGTCTGGTCAACTGGGATCCCGTGTTGGGCACGGCCGTCTCGGACCTGGAAGTGGTGTCCGAGGAAGAAGACGGCTCGATGTGGTACATCAAGTATCCTCTGGTCGATGGCAGCGGGCACCTGACGGTTGCGACCACGCGCCCCGAAACCATGCTGGGCGACGCCGCAGTGGCGGTCGACCCGAGCGACGAGCGCTACCAGCACCTGATCGGAAAGATGGTGACGTTGCCACTGTGCGGGCGCGCAATCCCGATCATTGCCGACGACTACGTGGACAAGGAATTCGGCACCGGCTGCGTCAAGATCACGCCAGCCCATGACTTCAACGATTACGCCGTCGGCCAGCGCCACGATTTGCCGAAAATTTGCATCCTGACGCTGGACGCAAAGATCAGCGACGACGCGCCGGCCGCCTACCGCGGCATGGACCGCTTCGCCGCCCGCAAGCAGATCGTGGCCGACCTCGATGCGCAGGGCTTGCTCGAGAGCGTCAAGCCGCACAAGCTGATGGTGCCGCGCGGCGACCGTACCGGGGTCGTGATCGAGCCGATGCTGACCGACCAGTGGTTCGTTGCGATGAGCAAGCCGGCGCCGGAAGGCACCTATTTCCCCGGCAAATCGATTGCCGAAGTGGCACTGGAAAAAGTGGCCGACGGAGAAATCAAGTTCGTGCCGGAAAACTGGAGCAACACCTACAACCAGTGGCTCAACAATATCCAGGACTGGTGCATCTCGCGCCAACTATGGTGGGGCCACCAGATTCCGGCCTGGTATGACGAGGACGGCAATATCTATGTGGGCAAGACGGAAGCCGAAGCGCAAGCCAAGGCGACCGCAGCCGGTTGCACCACTGCCCTGCGGCGCGACGACGATGTGCTCGACACCTGGTTCTCGTCCGCGCTGATTCCGTTTTCGACCATGGGCTGGCCGGAAGAGACGCTTGATGCGAAGCTGTTCCTGCCATCGACGGTATTGGTGACCGGCTTTGACATCATCTTTTTCTGGGTCGCCCGGATGGTTATGATGACGGCCCATTTCACGGGGAAAGTGCCGTTCGACACCGTCTATGTGCATGGACTGGTGCGCGATTCGAGCGGCCAGAAGATGTCCAAGTCGAAAGGCAACACGCTCGACCCGATCGACCTGATCGACGGCATCGACCTCGAATCGCTGGTCGCCAAGCGCACCACCGGCTTGATGAACCCGCGCGACGCGGAAAAGATCGCGAAGGCGACCCGCAAGGAGTTTCCATCCGGAATCGCCGCCTACGGCACGGACGCGGTGCGCTTCACGATGGCCAGCTACGCTTCGCTCGGGCGCAACATCAATTTCGACCTGGGGCGCTGCGAGGGTTACCGCAACTTTTGCAACAAAGTATGGAACGCGACCCGCTTCGTGCTGATGAATACCGACGACAAGGATTGCAACGCCAGCGCGCCCGATTTGTCACAGGCCGACCGCTGGATCATTTCAATCCTGC
>JANPCW010000631.1:0-3466 GCA_031431155.1 Janthinobacterium sp.
CCAAGGAAGCGAGCGAAGGCCCGCTGGCCGGGATGCCGGCGGCGATCGCGGCGGCGGTGCAGCATGCAACCGGGACCCGGATCACGCGCTTGCCGATGACCCCGAACCTGATACTGGACGCATTGAGCGGGCGCAAGCGCCCTGCGGCACGCCCGTCACAGGCTGCCCCCGCCACGGAAAAGGAAGTCGCCTGATGGAACTGCTCTCTCAATTCAAGCTGCTGCGTCCGCGTTCGATCGGCGAGGCCGTTGCAGCGCGCGCCGGCAACAGCGGCGCGCGCTTCCTGGCCGGCGGCACCGACCTGGTGGCCAACATGCGGCGCGGCTTGGCGCAGCCCGACGTCCTGATCGACCTTGGCGGTGTCGCCGAGCTGCGCGGCATCGGCTACGATGGGCGCAGTGGCCAGGCTGGCCGCGCGCTTCGGATCGGCGCCGGCACCACGATTGAACAACTGGCGGCCCATCGGCTCGTGCATGATTACCCGGCGTTGGTCGAAGCGGCGCTGGCGATTGCCGGCCCGACCCATCGCGCCGTCGGCACCGTCGGCGGCAACCTGTGCCTCGATACCCGCTGCCAGTTTTACAACCAGAGCGACAGCTGGCGCGAAGCCAACAATTTTTGCATGAAAATAGCCGGCGACACGTGCCGCGTCGCGCCCAAGGCGAATCGCTGCTATGCCGCCTACAGTGGCGACTTGGCGCCGGCGCTGATGGTGCATGGCGCAGTGGCCGAGATCGCCGGCCCGTCCGGGTTGCGCTACAGCCCGCTGGCTGAAATCTTTGCCGACGACGGCATCGCCTACCTGACGCTGGCGCCGGACGAAATGCTGGTCGCGGTGCGCGTGCCGCAAGTGTCAGGTTTGCGCTCGGGCTACCAAAAGGTGCGCGTGCGCGGCGCGCTCGACTTCCCCTTGGCAGGGGTCGCGGTCGCCTTGCGCTTTGAAAACAATCAATTGCAGCAGTTGCGCGTCGCCGCCACCGGCGCCGATTCGCGCCCGCTGCTGATCAATGGCCTGGACGAGTTATGCGGCATCGCGCTCGATGATGCGCTCACCCAACTGGACAAGCTGTTGCGCAAGCAGGTCGGGCCGATGGAAACATCGATCACCCCAGCCGCCTACCGCCGCCGCGTGGTGCCGGTGCTGGCACGGCGCGTGATCGGCAGGCTGATCGCGGCCGGGCCGGGGAAACCAGAGTAATCATGGACAGCGTCGACCTGCAGGTACTAAAAACAGCCGCCGCCTGGTCCCGCGCGGGCCACCGCGCCACCCTTTGCACCGTGACCCGCACCTGGGGTTCGGCGCCGCGCCCGGTCGGCGCGCTGATGCTGATCCGCGACGATGGGCTGGTAGTCGGCTCAGTTTCCGGCGGCTGCATCGAAGACGACTTGATTGAGCGCGTGAAGGGCGGCCGGCTTGGCTTCGACAAACCCGAACTAACCAGCTACGGCGTCTCTACCGATGAAGCCAGGCGCTTCGGCCTGCCGTGCGGCGGCACGCTGAAAATGGTGATGGAACCGATCCGCGACGGCCGCTGGATCGGCGCCATCCTCGGCATGCTCGAGCGCGGCATCCCGGCGCAGCGCACGCTCGACATGGAGAGTGGCGCCGTCACGCTGCACGAAGCCGAGGCCGAGGCCAACCGGGCACTGTGCTGCTTCGATGGCAAAAAGCTGAGCAGCAGCTTCGGCCCGCGCTACCGGCTCTTGATCATCGGCGGCGGCCAGTTGTCAATCTACCTTGCCCAAGTGGCGCTCGGACTCGACTACCAGATCACGGTATGCGACCCGCGCCAGGAATATGCCGACAGCTGGACGGTGCCCGGCGTGACCCTGACGCGCGAGATGCCGGACGACGCGGTGATCGCGCTGCGGCTCGACGCCAACTGTGCGGTCGTGGCGCTGTCCCACGACCCGAAGCTGGACGACATGGCGCTGCTGGAAGCGTTGAAATCGCCCGCCTTCTACGTCGGCGCGCTCGGCTCGCGCGCGAACGATGCCAGGCGGCGCGAACGGCTGCAACTGTTCGACCTGACGGCGCAGCAGATCGACCGCCTGCGCGGCCCGATCGGCCTCTACATCGGCAGCCGCAGCCCGCCCGAAATCGCGATCGCGATCCTGGCGGAAATGACCAGCATCAAGAATGGGGTGCCACCCGCACAACGTCACAAAAGCGGAAAAGTGCGACAAACGTAGGGCGGAAAAGCGAAGCGCCTTCCGCCACAAAAGACTACCCATCAAACTCACCTGCCTGCAACACACCAACCTCCCCCGCCCAATCACCCGGATAAACACCCGCCTTAACCAAACGGTGAAACGAGGAATACGGCCATTCGCCCACCTGCTTCACGAACCCATGCTTGAACGGGTTGATGTGCACATATTGACATGCGCTGCATGATCGCGTTCATCACGAATCGTATGCTCCCAAAAATGCCGCTGCCAAATCCCGCGCTCGCCTTTGCGTACGCGCACTGCAGACAAGCGCTCGGTTCTTGGCAACGCGCTCGCAAATGCGTTCTTGATCGCTTTCCAGCGTGCCGAATAATCAGCATCACCAGGCGGCAAGGTCCAGCTGCAATGGGTATGATCGGGCAGCACCATCCAGGCATCAATGTGAAACGGGCGCTTCGCGCGTACCTGTCGTACTGCTTCGCGAAAGATGACGATATGCTCGACCAGCAAGCTGCTGCTACGATCAAGCAGGTTAGCTGTGAAGAAATAGGTTCAGCCTGGGACGCGATTGCGGCGATAGTCTGGCATTGGAAGAGTGTGCCAGATTGGGTAGTGCTGCGGTATGGTTTTCGGCGGAACCTTTGCGGCGGAAGGCGCTTCGCTTTTCCGCCCTACGTTTTTTCGCCCGTTTTTCCGTCCGTTTTCAACCGCTGCGGGTGGCTGAAGGCGGTCAGCCGGCTTTGCCGCACGAAGCCGCACAGCCCGATGCAGGCGCTGGCCGATCACGTTTTCCAGCGCGGTAATGTCGGCATCACCGTCAATATAACGTCGGCGTCAACAGCCTACGCTAACGCCCTTGTTGAAAGCGCCCTGGCCACCAACTCGCGCATGTCTGGCGACTCGTCCTTGCCAAAGCGCCGTCCGATGTCGTCGTAGACGGCAATTGCTTCTTCGGGCTTGTCTTGGAGGCCCAGCCGAAAGCTCTTGTTGAAATGCGCCATGACCACCTGTTTGCGTACTTCAGGCGACTCGTCCTTGCCAAAGCGACGGTCGATGTCGTCGTAGACGGCAACTTCCTCCTCGGGCTTGTTCTGGAGGCCCAACCTGATACCCTTGTTGACAAGCGCCATGGCCACCTGGTCGCGCATGTCTGGCGACTCGTCGTTGCCAAAGCGACGGTCGATGTCGTCGTAGACGGCAATTTCCTCCTCTGGCTTGTTCTGGAGACCTAATCTGATACCCTTGTTGACAAGCGCCATGGCCACCTGTTCACGCATGGCTTGCGACTCGTCCT
>JANPCW010000632.1:0-5073 GCA_031431155.1 Janthinobacterium sp.
GCCTACGGCACCCTGGCCGATACGCAAAGGCGCAAGGAACACGACGAGTGGATCAGCGCCGAGGAATGGGAAATCGAGTGGCTCGAATCGACCCGGGTCGAGGAGCGCCGGGACCAGTTCCCGATCGATGTGCCGGCGCCACCGGTGGTCCTGCCATATTTGGCCGCGCGCGACCCGATATGGTGGGTTGGCCTGTCCGTCTGCCTGGTCGTGGGTTTTCTGGTGGGAAGCCTGGTGAGCACGGCGCCGAGCGTGGAGCCGTCTTCCTTGGCTTTAGCGCAGGATATGCCACCGGCCCCACAAGTCGAAGGGACAGCGGCGCCCCAGGCGGAAACCAAGCAAGCGGGCAGTGACGCCAAAGCGGCTCCCGCAACGCAGCCCGGCGCCGCAATCGACGGTCTGGCGGCGGGCCAGCCGAATTCTTCGGAGCCTCCGAAATCGCCACAAGTGCGCATCCTGACCTTGTCCCAAGTCGCGCTGCCCGACAAGGGGCCCGATTGCGGCCGCGGGCTGCATGCCGCGCTGGCACCGAGCGGCGTGCCGTGGCCGCTGCAGTCGGGGTATGTCGACGGCTATCCGATGGTCAACCAGGGCGACGACGTACAGGTGACGGTCGACAATATCGGCAACCCGTCGGCCGCCTTCGTCAAGGTGTACGACCTGGAGCGGCGCCAGAACGTGCGCCACGTTTTCGTGCTTGCGCGCGACCGCTTCAAGATCGCGGATCTGGCGACCGGCAAGTACGAAGTGCGCTATCAGAATCTGCAGCTAGGCGCAGCCGGCGATGCCGACTGCGCGCCAAAAAAAGTGCCGGCGCCAGACTAGGTCCGCACTGCGAGGCGCTCCATTGCAGTCGGGCTACGTTGAAACGCAAATTAGCTACTTTTTTTCCCTGCAGTAATATATTCTGACGGTTAGCGTACTCCACCGGCTATCGGGAAATGATGAAATGAATGAACTTGACGGTCTCACTGCACTCATTATCGAGCCCCATGCCGGGATGCGGGCCAGTATCCACAACATGCTCAATCTGTGCGGACTGACCAAGATTGAACACGCCGGCAGTTCCGGCAATGCCGTCAAGCATCTGTCGACCAAGACCTTCGACATGATCCTGTGTGAATATGACCTCGATGGCGGGCAGGACGGGCAGCAATTGCTGGAAGATTTGCGCCACCATCAGCTTATCAGCATGTCCACTATGTTCTTCATGGTTACGGCCGAGGGCAATTACAGTAAGGTAGTGAGCGCCGCCGAGTTGGCGCCCACCGACTACATCCTGAAACCGTTCACCGCCGACCGCCTGCTCGAGCGCATCGCGCGCGCGCTCGATAAGCGCACCGCGTTCATGCCGGTCTACCAGTTGATGGAGCTGGGCAACCACCGCGATGCGATCGCGGCCTGCATCGAGGGGGGCGCCATTCACCCGCGCTACGCAGTCGACTTCCTGCGCCTGCGCGCCGAACTGCATGTAGTGCTGGGCGAACCGGCCCAAGCCGAGCCGATTTATACCGCCCTGTACGAGTCGAAAGCGATCGCGTGGGCCCGCCTGGGCCTGGCCAAGACCCTGTTCATGCGCGAGCGCTACACAGAAGCCCAGGCCATGCTTGAGGCGTTGGTCGAGAACAACAAGAAATTCGTCGATGCCTACGACTGGCTGGCCAAGACCCACGAGGCAATCGGCCAGTTGCCGCAATCGCAGGCCGTGCTGGGCGAGGCGGTGGCGGTGTCGCCGCACGCGGTGCGGCGCCTGCGCAGGCTGGGCGACGTGGCACTGCAGGCGGGCGACGTCGATACGGCTGAGAAGGCTCTCAAGCAGGTTGTCGGCAAGGCCAAATACTCGGAGTTCCGCGACCCGGAAGACCACGTGAAGCTGGTGCAGACGCTGGTCAAGAAAGGCGATCCGGTGCAGGCGGCGGCGGTCATCCGCGACCTTGACAAGTCGATGGGCGGCCAGAAGAATACCGCGCTGTGCAGCGCCATTTCCTCGGCCATGCTGCATGAATTCACCGGCAACGAGACGCGCCTGAACGAGTCGCTGACCACGGCGCTGGCGGCCTGCCGCGACAGCACCGGCCTGTCGAACGACATGAAACTGGAGCTGGCCCGCAACTGCCTGCAAAATAATCTGGAGCAGGGCGCCTCGGAGGTGATGCGTGACGTCATGCGCAACGCCTCCAGCAATGCGGCAATGGTCAAGGCGATGGGCGTGTTCGAGCAAGCGGGGCGGGGCGACTTGGCGCTGACTCTGGCGCAGGAAAGCCGGCAAGCCGTGGTCGACCTGGTCGCCGCCGGGGCCGCCAAGGCCACACAAGGCGACTTCCGCGGCGCGGTGTTGCTGATGACCGAAGCGGTCAACAAGCTGCCCGACAATCCGCAGGTCGTTTTCAATGCCGCCGTTGCCGTCTTGAAGTGCCTTGAGAATATGGGTTGGGACGAGCGTCTTGGACAATATGCTTTGTCCCTGATCGGCTCGGTGCGCCGCCTCGATCCGGTCAATGCGAAGCTGCCGGCACTGGCCGGCTTGCATCAGCAAATTCTGAAAAAATACAATATTACGGCTGGGCGCGGCAAGGACGGCGCCAAGAAAGCTGCGCGCCCCGCCTGACAGCTTGCCCCTGGCTGACGGCTTATAAATACGATGAAAGCGGGCTGCACGCGCGCATCGCACAACACCGGAGCTCGTGATGGCTATCGCCCTAAATCTCGCCACCCATAGCGGCGCAGCGCGCCCTGTGCGCCTGGCGCTGCTGCAAAAGCTTTGCGGCGACGAGGGTTTGTTCGCCCTCGGCGCGTCGGTCTCGCGGGTGGTGCAACTGGCCTCGTCGGATGACGAGGGCACGCACAACTTGGCGTATTACATCCTGTCCGATGTTGCGCTGACCCAGAAGATTCTCCGGCTCTCGAACACGGCCAGGTACCGGACCGCTTCCGGCACGCCCGTCACCACGATCTCGCGCGCGATTTCGCTGCTCGGTTTCGATAACGTCAAGACCACGGCGCTGGCGCTGATGCTGGTGGACACCTTATCGAACAGCAAGCATGCGCACAGTGTGCGCATCGAGCTCGAAGCGGCGCTGTGTGCCAGTCTGGTAGGGCGCGAAATGGCACGCCACAGCGCTTACCAAGGGGCCGAAGAGGCCTCGATTGGCGCCTTGTTCAAGAATCTTGGCGCGTTGCTGATCGCCTCCCAGGAGCACGAGCGCTACCGGGAAATTTGCGCCTTGGCGGCAGGTGGCAAGCACACTCTGGGGCAGGCCTCGCAAATGATCCTGGGCTGCAGTTACGACGTGCTGACGGAGGCGGTGCTGCAAGATTGGAAGATTCCCGACAAGATCATGCGCTCGCTTAGCAGCTTGCCGGCCGGCCCGCAAAAAGTGGCGCTCAACCGCCAGGAGTGGATGCGTCAGGTGGCTTCATTCAGCATCGATGTTGCCAAGCTGTTGGCGCGCAGCGGCGCACCCGAGGAAAGTGCCGAGGCGCAGGCTCTGCAAGCCCGGTTTGGCGTGGCGCTCAATCTGGGCCCGGATCAAATGAGCGGCTTGTTTGAGGCGGTGCAAACGGAGATGGAAAGCCTGCTGCAAAGCATGAACATGCAACTCCAGACGCGGGTAGAGGAGGAGTCGGAGCGCGACGGCCTGCCCAATGTGTTGCTGCTGGCCACGATGGATGCGGGCGACGACGGCGTGCAGGGGTTTCATCCAAGCGGCAAGCCCAAGAACGCCCGCGACCTGCTGTTGGCCGGGGTGCAGGATGTGACGCAAATGCGGGCCTCGGGGCAAAGCAAGGTTAACGATTTGATTCTGGCGGTGCTCGAAACGCTGTATCGCGGCATGGGGTTTCGCTTTGCCACGGTTTGTCTGAAGGATGTCAAGACCGGGCAGTACCGGGCGCGGGTCTCGTTCGGCGAGCACCAGGTGGAGCGCCAGAGCGGATTCGCGTTTCCGCTCACACCCGCGCGCGACCTGTTTCATTTGGCCATGGAAAATGACGCCGACCTGATGATCGCGGACGCCAGCGCGCCCAAAATCCACGCTTTGCTGCCGGCTTGGCACCGTGCCTTGTTGCCCGATGCGCGCAGTTTCATCGTGTTGCCATTGGTGGTGCAACAGGTTCAGCTGGGGTTGTTCTACGCGGACCGGGTTCATCCGGCAAGCGAGGGCGTGGCGCCGGACGAAACCGCCTTGATCAAGGCCTTGAAGGGCCAGGTGCTGGTTGCGCTCAATGCCAGCTGATGACTGCGCAGTGGCACAGTGCACCACTCCGCCAGTTGCGGTTTGTTTGGCCATATCACTTGCACAATGAGTATTGCTGCGGTTAAAATCACGGCCCGGAGCTGTCAAACCTACGAAGCGCGCAGAAGTTGGCGCAATTATAGTTGACAGGTGTTTCTCCTTGCTTCATACTCTGCGGTTCCTCGCGGAGGGGTGGCCGAGTGGTTAAAGGCGGCAGACTGTAAATCTGCTCACTATGTGTACGCTGGTTCGAACCCAGCCCCCTCCACCAAGTATATGCAAGGAATGCTTGTGCAATAGAAGTGGTTTGAGCCTTGCGGGTGTAGCTCAATGGTAGAGCAGAAGCCTTCCAAGCTTACGACGAGGGTTCGATTCCCTTCACCCGCTCCAGTGTTTCGAGCCAGATGCTCGGTTTGCATCGAAATTAAGCCCTTGTAGCTCAGTGGTAGAGCACTCCCTTGGTAAGGGAGAGGCCACGTGTTCGATCCACGTCAAGGGCACCAGAATTCGTAAGATCGTAGTTCGGCAGTAAATTCAATCAAACAGTCGGGCGTGTGCCTGGGCAATCTCATCAAATCGTTAGGAGTTCAAAATGGCAAAAGGCAAATTCGAACGGACCAAGCCGCACGTCAACGTCGGCACCATCGGTCACGTCGACCATGGCAAGACCACTTTGACAGCAGCGATCGCAACCGTTCTGTCGAAGAAATTCGGCGGCGAAGCGAAAGCATACGATCAGATCGATGCGGCGCCAGAGGAAAAAGCACGCGGTATCACGATCAACACCGCGCACGTCGAGTACGAGACAGCGAACCGTCACTACGCGCACGTCGACTGC
>JANPCW010000633.1:0-2110 GCA_031431155.1 Janthinobacterium sp.
AAGGTGACGATCTGCTTGACGAAGATCCACAGCTGAACGAAGTAAGGCTGGTCGATTCCCAATTGCTTGCGGATATTGGCGATCTGCTCGGCATTCGACATTTTCCCCGCGAGGATATAGGCCGGGTCGCCGCCGACCCAGTTAAACAGCAAGAACACCAGCAGCACCACGCCAAGCATGGTCGGCAGCATTTGCCACAAGCGGCGCAGGATATAAGCAAACATAATTTTCCTTGTGTTGTATAAGCGTCAGCTTATTTCGACCGGTCGATGTCGATGTACTGCCATTCCTGGTGCAGGATCGGATGTTTTTTATAGCCGAGTACGGAAGGTTGGGCCAGCATGTTGCGGTAGCGCGCGTAGCCGATCAGTGCACCCGCATTGACTTCGAGCCGGCGCGCCATCTTGTGGAACAGCACATCGCGCTCGGGGCTGTCCGCCATTTTCTGGCTCGCCGCGTACCATTTGTCGTATTCCGGGTCCTGGTAACAGCCGTTATTGTTCTGGTGCGTGTTGGGGCCATAGAATAATTGCATGAAGTTATCGCCATCCGGATAGTCTGCGACCCAAGGCGCGGTGCGGCTTTGCAGCTTGCATTGCTTTTCCGTTTTCAGGATATCGGAGAAAATGAGGCGATCATTTTCCATCTTGATACCGATCGAGGTATAGGTCTTGCGCCACATCTCGGCCTGCAATACGCCGTTGGCCTCGTTGCGCGAGGTGTAGCGCAACAGCATCGGCTTACCGTCGGGCAAAGTACGCCAGCCATCGGGGCCTTTCTTGTAGCCGAACTTGTCGAGCAGCTTGTTGGCCAGCACCGGATCGTATTGCAGCAAGCTCTTGTAGTTTGGATCGTAGCCCACCACGCCCGGGGGGATCGGGTATTGCAGATGCTCGGCCTGGCTGTTCCAGACCACGCGGATTTCTTCATCGATGTTGTGCGCCATCGCGATGGCGCGCCGCAAGGCGATTTTTTCCTTGCCAAAGCCGCCCAGAATCGGGTCTTGCATATTCCAGTAGTAATACGAAATTTCCGGGTCGATCAGGCGCGACAGCTGGATGCCCTTGGCCGTCAACTCGGGCCGCAGCTTGCCGTCCAACATGGCCTTGGGCGCCAGCGGGCCCTCCAACTGGAACACGTCGGCCCCGTTACTCTGGAACGACAGCCAGCGCGACTGGTCCTCGATCAGGACGGTAATTTCAACGCGGCTCACTTGGGGCATTTTTTTGCCCTTCATTTGCGCCGCGATGCGCTTATCGTCCGGGTCGTTGCCGGCCTCGAAGTTCCACGTTTCCGGCAAGTGGTCCTTGTTTTCTTCGAGCACGATGCGATTGCCCCGCACCCATTGGCCCAGCTTGTAATAGCCGGTGCCGACCGGGTTCGATGAAGTCTCGCCCTTGACGTCGCCGTATTTCTGTACCACTTCCCGCGCCACCGCGACGGTGGGCTCGTGCGCGAGGATCATGCCAAGGTTGAAATCGGTTTGCGTCAGGTTGATGCGCAAGGTGTAGGGGTCGAGCAACTCGAAGCCGGCGACAGGCGCGTCGTAATCGAACTTGCCAGTTTTGGCGGCATCCTTTGCCAGCTTGTCGAGCCCGATCACCTTGTTCTCGAACAGCCAGGTGTGCGGCGACGCCAGTCTCGGGTCGAACAGGCGCTTCCACGAATAGACGAAATCGGCCATGGTCAGTTCGCGCCGCTTGCCGTTGAAGGCCGGGTCGGGTGTAAACAGAATGCCTTTTTTCAGGCGGATCGTGTAGGTCTTGCCGTCGGCGGACACTTCCGGCAGCGCCACCGCCGTGTGCGGCACCAGCTTGGCCGGTCGCGCCAGGTAGTCATAGGTATACAGGGTTTCGAAAATCGCCTGGATCACCATGCCCGAGTACAAATCGCGCACGATCGCCGGATCGAAGCCGCTTTCGGCGGCCGGAAAAATGTAGCGCAAGGTCTTGACCGGCTCGGCCGCGCCAGCCAGTGAGGCCTGCAGCGGCAGGCTGCCGATCAAGCTTGCCAGCAGCAAGCGTTTTACCCAAAAAAATTTCATCGTCAATCTCCGTTCATTGTGTATTTTGTCCGGCGCTAGCGGCCGGTTCTCTTGTCGATGTCCATG
>JANPCW010000634.1:0-1662 GCA_031431155.1 Janthinobacterium sp.
CGAAGACGCCGCTCTGGCCGCCGAGCGCGCCGACGCCGCCCGCCACGTGCGGCGTATGGCATTGCTGGCACAGCAGCGGTGGACGTGCCTTAAGCATGCCCGCGACCGTGCTGCCGTGCGCGCTGTGGCAGTTCGCGCAGTCTTCGGCGACCGGCTCATGCGGATGGACGAAGGGGCCGCGCTTTTCCGCGTGGCAGGTGTAGCAAGTGTCGGCAAACGTGTCGCGCTTGGCCAGCTTGGGGCCGGCCGAGCCGTGCACATTATGGCAATCGGAGCAGGTCATCTTGCCTTCCTGAATCGGGTGGTGCGATGGCCGGTTCTGCTGGGTGCGCTGTTCCTTGTGGCAGGCATAGCACTGCTCGGCCTGGGCCGGTTTGTTGAGCGCCTTGTCCCGGTTGGCATGCACCTTGTGGCAGCTATCGCAGCCGACATCGGCCGCCTGGTGCTGGCTACCAGACCAGAGCGCGCGCTTGGCATCCTTGTCGTGGCAGCTCTGGCAAGCCCGGCTGCGATCGACGGCCGCCATCGAGGATTTCTTACCGAATCGGATATCGGGCTTGGCCCGCTCGGCCACGCCGGCCGGCTTGTGCGCGTGGGTGTTGCTGGCGCCGTGGCAGCTGATGCAGTCCGGCGCGCGTTTGTCGGTGGAAAAGGCGTGCGCCGATTGGCGCATGTCCGGCAAGTCTTCGTCATCGTGGCAGGTCACGCAGAACGCCGCCCCGGTCGGTTCGGGTGCGGCACCCCAGGCTGATCCGAGCAACCCGAACAGACAGACCCCGACGATGGCTATTGCACTCTTGATTCGCATCCTACCCCCTACACAACAGATCCGGCCCGCGCTATCCCGAGGACCGGCATTAAAAAAAACGGGAAGGCCTGTGACGGCCCTCCCGTATTGATGGCACTACCGTTGATTACTTCTGGTCGTGAACGATGTCCACGCCTTTGAAGCCGCCGCTCGAGTGACAGTCGTCACACGTTTCGCGCGGCAGGCTTTCAGGTGGCAAGCTCGATACCTTGGCCTGGCTCTTGTCGCCGAACGAGGCGCCGCCGAAAGTGGTGACGTGCCCAATC
Organism: Janthinobacterium sp.; assembly: GCA_031431155.1. Taxonomy (GTDB): domain Bacteria; phylum Pseudomonadota; class Gammaproteobacteria; order Burkholderiales; family Burkholderiaceae_D; genus JANPCW01. The sequence goes on from JANPCW010000634.1 coordinate 1,075, forward strand.
GCCTTGCTCGAATCGTGGCAGGCCGTGCAGCTGGCGGCCTTGGGCGAGATCACCAGCCAATCTTTTGGATCGGTCGAGGCCGTCGTCGCGCCAGCGAGGATTGGCTTCTTGATCACCGCGCCCAGCGTACCCCTGTCGTTCTTGTACGAGTTGTCAACGTGGCAGGCGTTGCAGTTGATGCCGACACCCGGCCAAGCCACTTCTGCGGCGTAATTCTCCACGCTACTCGGTCCTGGTACTGTGCCAAGCGGAGTGAGACAGATACCAATGGTTCCAACCGGACGACCGCAGCTGTCTGTCATCAGTGTGGTCCATGGAGCGATCGGTAGACCACCGGGATTGGTGAATGCGCCGACCGTCCTGTTGCCATAGGTGAACGGATAGGTGCGCTTGGAGTTGCCGTGGATGCCGTGGATCAAACGCTTGAACTGGAACGATTCATTGAGCACCAGGCCATTGGTCATGACGGTCGCGGACATGCGGTTCGCGTCGTGGCACACCACGCAAGCTTCGACAGTGTTGCGCGCGCCGCCATGGAAGGCCTCGGACAGAGTATTCGCGCCCGACGTCGTACCCAGTGCACCGTGG
>JANPCW010000635.1:0-5645 GCA_031431155.1 Janthinobacterium sp.
GGGTGGGCGTGCGCGCGCGGCTCTTGTGCGTCCCTCGAGCACGCCAGTTGCCTGTCGATGTCGCTGGCGGGCAGCGGGAGTAGGGGGCCATATTACGGCCCTTCTTCCGGCTTGCGCGCGCCAAAAAACAGCATCAGCTTGCCATCGATGGCTTGCCCTCTTGCGGCCAGCCGCCGCCGATGCTCGGTCATTGCGCGCATAGGGGCCGAACCGGTACCGGTGCAAATCATCAGCAGGTTGGAGCCCGGATGATTCGGCACCAGGTAATTGCTGCCGAACGGGCCTGTCACTTGCACACTATCGCCTTTTTGCAGATCGCATAGATAGTTGGAGCCGACCCCGCGCACGGCTTGCCCGGCATGGTCTTGTGTCACGCGCTTGACGGTCAGCGCCAGGTTGTTGTAGCCGTCACGCTCGCCCTCGCGCGGGCTGGCAACGGAATACATCCGCAGGTAATGGGGTTTGCCGCCGGCATCGACGCCGGGCGGAATGATCCCGATCGACTGGCCTTCGAGAATCGGGAAGAACTGGGTGCCGAAGTCGAGCACGATATGGTGAATATCGTTTTCGGCCTCGGCCGCCGTGAGCCGGTAGTTGCCGGCCACGGTTGCCGCGACGGGCGTCTTCTGCGAATACAGGTTCAGGTATGGATGCGCCGCCGACCAGGGCGCCATCGGGGAAGACGCCGATTCGGCCGCATTGACCTGGAGCCCTTCGATCGCCAGTCCGGCCGCTTTGGCCCCTTCGGCCGGCCTGTCGGCAGCGGCCAGCACATTGTCCGGCACGTCCAGTTGCGGCGGCAGGTCATCCCAGCCGAACTGCTCGGCCAGCGAATAGGCGGCAGGTTTCGGCACGGTTCGCCAGTGATCGATGGAGCCGGTCGGGCACGGCGAAATGCATACCATGCACGCATCACAGATATCGACGTTGACAACGTAGTTGCGGCTGTCGTGCGTGATGGCATTCACCGGGCAAGCCTCTTCGCACGTATTGCAGCGAATGCAGACTTCAGGGTCGATCAAATGCTGCCGTATCAATACGATCGGTGCGGGCGCGTTCATGGCGGCTACATGGTTTCGTGAAGTTAACAAGTTAGTTGAAGCGCACGTACTCGAAATCGATCGGCTGGCGATTCACGCCCAGCGGCGGCGGCGCGATCCAGTTGGCGAACTTGCCCGGCTCGATCACGCGCCCCATCAGCGAGGCGACATAGGCGCGGTCGGTTTCGCTGGGCAGCCAGTTGTGCACGTTGGCCTGCCATTCGCCTTCGGAAATCAGCTGGCCGTCGGGCGAGAAGCGCAGATTGGAAAACGTGCCGATATGGCGGTTGAAGGCCTTGAGCGGCGCTACCAGCCTGAAGCCGGAGCCGGCCTTTTCGATGACCCGGTTCCAGCGCCCGATGCCGGCCACCGAATCACGGATGTAGTCGTCGCGCAGCACTTCGTTGAGCGAGTTAAGGAGCGGCACTTCGCGTTCAACCAGCGCACCGTTCGACAGTTCCAGAATCCGGTAATGGCCATCCTTTAACTGGTGGTCGTCATCGCGCTTGGTTTCCTCGAAGCGCCCTTTCAAGCCGGCGCTATAGAACGTGGCCGCATTCGAGGACTGGTCGGCGCCGAACAGGTCGATGGTCACGCTGAAATGGAAGTTCAGATAGCGCTGGACGGTCGGCAGATCGATCACACCCTAGGCCCGCACTTGCTCCGGATCCTCGATCCCGAATTCTTTCATGACCGCGCAGGTACGGCTGATCACGCGTGAAATGCCGGACTCGCCGACAAACATGTGGTGCGCTTCTTCGGTGAGCATGAAGCGGCAGGTGCGCGACAACGGATCGAAACCCGATTCGGCCAATGCGCACAACTGGAACTTGCCGTCCCGATCCGTAAAGTAAGTGAACATGTAGAACGCGAGCCAGTCCGGCGTTTCTTCATTGAAGGCTTCGAGAATACGCGGCTTGTCCGGATCGCCCGAGTTGCGTTGCAACAGCGCTTCGGCTTCTTCACGTCCATCGCGGCCAAAATACTTATGCAGCAGATAGACCATCGCCCAAAGGTGGCGGCCCTCTTCCACATTGACCTGGAACAGGTTGCGCAAATCGTATTGCGACGGCGCTCAAAGGCCCAGGTGGCGCTGCTGCTCGACCGACGCCGGTTCCGTATCGCCTTGTGTGACGATCATGCGGCGCAGGTTGGCGCGATGCTCGCCCGGCACATCCTGCCATGCATCGCGGCCCTTGTTCTCGCCGAAATTGACCTTGCGTCCCTCCTCGGCTGGCGCCAGGAAGATGCCCCAGCGGTAATCGGGCATCTTGACGTGGCCAAAGCTGGCCCAGCCCTCCGGGGTCACGTTGATGGCGGTGCGCAGATAGACCTCGTGGTTGACCGAGCCATCCGGGCCCATGTCGCGCCACCAGTTCAGGTAATTGGGCTGCCAGTGCTCCAGCGCGCGCTGCAGTGTCTTGTCTTCCGCCAGATTGACGTTGTTGGGAATCGTTTCACTATAATCAATTGTGCTCACGGTAAATTCCTTTAAAAGCAATTCGTAGGGCGGAAAAGCGAAGCGCCTTCCGCCGCACGGGATGAGCCGGCGCGCCTTCCGCCACACGGGAAAAGGCTCCGCGCCCCCCTAGCGCCTTGCCCCCATGGCGGAAGGCGCTGCGCTTTTCCGCCCTACTTTTTACACACGGTTCATGTCAAATTGCGCCTGGTTGCCACTCCCATATACCTTCAAAGCACCCCGCTCGCCGACCGCATTGGGCCGAACAAAAATCCAGTTCTGCCACGCGGTGAGGCGGCCGAAAATACGGGTTTCCATGGTTTCCTTGCCGTTGAAGCGCAAATTGGCTTCCAGCCCGGTCAACGCATCCGGTGACATGCTGGCCCGCTCTTCAAGCGCCAGCCGCGTTTCATCGGCCCAGTCCAGATCGTCCGGATCGGCAGTGACCAGGCCCAGCGCCATGGCCTGGCCGGCGTCGAGCATGCTCGGCATCGAACTGCGCGCCGCCGCCACTTCTTGCTCATCGTCGTAAAAGCGGCGGGCGATGCGCGATTGGCCGGTGACCATCGGCAACAAGCCAAAATTGATCGCCGATAGCGCGATCCGGGGCGCCCGCTGCGGCGCATCGGGCAGCGCGAGCATGTAGCTGCGATCAGCCGCCAAGGCGATTTCCAACAGCGAACCGGCAAAGCAAGAGCCCTCCTCAATCAATGCAAACAGCGAGCGCGACGACACGTCGAGCCTGGCAAAGGTGCGGCGCATGAAGCCGATCGTCTGGCGCACCAGCCAGTGCGATTGGTGCGCCAGCAGGGCGGCATCGACATCGAGCACGGCCTGCGGATCGCCCTGCGTCTTCAAGATCCAGGTGCCGATGTCGAGTTCATTGGTGCGCATGTGCAAAATCGCATCGTCCAGTTCGCGCACCATTTGCAGCGGCCACCACGCCACGCCGGCCGCTTCGATGCCGGCGATATCGGCCGGTTGCGGCGCGCTCGGCGCCTTCACGGTCACGCTGGCGTTGCGTGCAGCCCGGTCAATGACAATACTCACGAACTCATAATCGAGCGTCGTGCCGGCCTGGGTGCGCTTGAGCGGTGTCAACGTGACCCCCTTGCCATCTGCCGGCCGGTCACTGTTTGCCGCCAGCGCCAGCGCATGCTCGCGCACGACTTGCTGGAACTGCTGCGGCTTGGCCACTTCATCGACCAGCTTCCAGTCCTTGGCGCGCTGTCCGCGCACGCCTTCGGAGGTGGTGCAGAAAATGTCGGCGCGGTCGTGCCGCACCTTGCGCTTGTCGGTCAGGCGGGTCAGCCCCCCGGTACCCGGCAACACCCCCAGCAAAGGCACCTCGGGCAAGCTGACGGAAGAGGAGCGGTCGTCGATCAGAATGATTTCGTCGCATGCGGCCGCCAATTCGTAGCCGCCGCCGGCGCAGGCGCCATTGACTGCCGCGACGAATTTCAAGCCGTCGTTGCGGCTGGAATCTTCCAGACCATTGCGCGTTTCATTGGTGAACTTACAAAAGTTCACCTTCCAGGCATGGGTCGATTTGCCCAACATAAAAATATTGGCGCCGGAACAAAAAATGCGGTCGCGACTGCTGGTGATGACCACAGTGCGCACTTCCGGATGTTCGAAGCGGATCCGTTGCACCGCGTCGTGCAGCTCGATATCGACCCCGAGGTCATACGAATTGAGCTTCAGTTTATAGCCCTCCTTCACGCCGCCGTCTTCGTTGACGTTCATGGTCAGCGTTGCGATCGGGCCGTCGCAAGCAAGCGACCAGTGCTGGTAACGATCGGGTGCGGTTCGGTAGTCTATTTGCGCAACGGTATCCATGTCACTCCCTCGCTTGAAATATGATGCATACTCCATCTTAACGCAAGAACTATATTGCAGTTATAAATGCGTGTAAAGCGTTAAAATGCCTATTCCATGCACGAAAGGATCGAACGACAATGCAGGTTGATGATCACAGCGCGGGCATCCAGTTTGTCGAAGTCACGTGGCGTAGTGGCGCGCGCCTCAAGATGGAGTATCAATGGGTCGGCGCCAGCCGTTGCGAGCGGCCCGTGCTTGTGTTCCTGCATGAGGGACTCGGTTCGATCGCACTGTGGAAAGATTTTCCGGAGAAGTTTTGCCGGGATCACGGGCACGCGGGCCTGGTGTTTTCACGCTACGGCTACGGCCAGTCCACGCCCAGGCCGGCCGCCGAGCGCTGGCCTGTCGGCTTCATGCATGAGCAGGCGCATGAGGTGCTGCCTGCCTTCTTATCGCATCTCGGCATCCGAAACCCGTGGCTGTTCGGCCATAGCGACGGTGCATCGATCGCCCTGCTCTACGCTGCGCGTTTTTCGGATCGGCTGAGCGGCATCGTCGTCGCCGCCCCGCACATTTTCGTTGAAGACATCACCATCGACAGCATCCGTGCCGCCCGTGACGTGTATCTGACCCAGGATTTGCGCTCCAGGTTGGCGCACTACCATGCCAGTGCCGATTCGGCCTTCTGGGGCTGGAACGATGTGTGGCTTGACCCCGCGTTCCGCGCATGGAATATCGAAGACGAACTTGGCGCCATCACCTGCCCGGTTCTCGCGCTTCAAGGCGCCGACGACGAATACGGCACCCTCGAGCAGGTTCACGGCATTCAACGAAAAATTCCCGCCGCGCAGATTGTGGTGTTGCCGAACTGCGGCCATTCCGCGCATCGCGACCAGCCGGAAGCACTCAGCCGGGAAGCCGCTCGTTTTATTGCCCGTACCGCAAAAAAATGCGGCCGATGAAAATGTCAGGCGTCGGTTTTCGCCAGTTTCGTCAGCAGCTGAATCAGCTGGCGCGTTTCGCTTTTGGTCAGGTGCATCAAGATGCGTTTTTCGTGCAGCCTGACCCTGCGCTCGGCTTCGATCAGCAGCTGTTCGCCGTCGGCGGTCAGGTGCAGGTGATTGCTGCGTCTATCCGTGGTCGAGGCTTCCCGTTCCACCAGCTTGCGCTTTTGCAGCTTATCCAGCAAGGGCACCAGCGATGAACGGTCGAGCCCGATTGCCGTTGCCAGCCGGGTCTGGGTCAATCCCTTGTTCTGGCGCAGGATTTCCAGCACGCCGAAGATAGCGGGGGTGATGTCGATGTCCGACAGTTCGCGGTCGAAA
>JANPCW010000636.1:0-3764 GCA_031431155.1 Janthinobacterium sp.
GCCATGCGGAAGGCGAGCCAGGAAGCGCGGCGGATCAACGGGGAAAAGCGATTCGAGCGCCTTGGTCACGGTATCGGCGAACTCGTTGTCTTCGATGCGATCCCACGCATTGAAGATGAACACACCACCGGGACGCAGCACGCGGCGCGCTTCCGAATAGGCCTTCGCCTTGTCGGGGAAGAACATGACGCCGAACTGGCACACCACGGCGTCAAACACCGCATCCTCGAACGGTAGTTGCATGGCGTCTGCCTGACGCCACTGCACGGGGCGCGCGGTCCCGACTTCGGACGCAAGGTCCAGCATCGGCTGGTTCAAGTCCGTTGCAATGATAGAGACGCTGTTCGGCAGCATGGTGGCGAGCTTGCGCGTCACGACGCCGGTGCCGGCGGCAATCTCGAGCACGCGCGTAACAGGTCGGGAAGCCGGAGGCCGCGAAGCCAGCCGATTCACCAATTGCGCAGCATATGGCTCAAAAATCAGCGGAACGAGATACTCTTCGTAGTATTTCGGGATTGAGCCGGTGAAACCTTTGTCGGTGTCGGAACGCTCCAAGGCATTTTCCCATGCTTGATGAGTGCGCATATCACAGGCTGCTATCGCTAAATGCTTCAGCTTATTTGGACGTTCAACCCGGTACTTTGTTCCTCAGAAACGTGCAAGACACGTCGAAGGCGCACCGGGATATCGGCACATATGCCGGTGGGCAACGGTAAGGTCCGTGGCTGCGTTACCGGTATGCTCAGAAACTTGATCTGGATTCGGTAAATCCTTCGTCAATCTTGACATATCTCCCGTACACAACGATTCTTCGTCATGTCGTTTTTCCCAGGAGCGCAATCGCATGGCCAAGCAGCGCACAGAAGTCGGACCACAGGTCCGCGCTATCGTCGATCGTTACCGCGCCGACCCCACTTACATGCTGCAAATTCTGCGCGAGGTGCAAGAGCGCGACGGCTGGATTTCGCCGCACATCATCGACAGTCTCGAAGCCGCGCTGGACACGCCGCGCACCAAGATCGAGGCAGTGGCCGGATTCTATTCGTTCCTGCACACTGAGCCGTGCGGCAAGTACCGCGTGCTGTTCAGCGACAACATCACGGATCGCATGCTGGGCAACATAAAGATGCTCGATCGCATGGCCGCCGCGCTCGGTGTCGAGCGGGGCCGAACCTCGGCTGACGGATTGGTCAGCATCGACACCACGTCGTGCACCGGCATGTGCGACCAGGGGCCGGCGCTGCTGGTCAACAACCGCGCGATCACGCGCTTGACGAATGCGCGCATCGACCAGATCTGCAAGCTGATCGGCGACCAAACCCCGCTCGACGCTTGGCCGGCCGTGTTCTTTCAGGTGGACGACCAGATCCGCCGCTCCGACATTTTGCTCAACGACAATTTCGAGCCGGGCGAGGCGATTGACGCCGCCCTGGCGCTCGGGGCCGACGGCGTGCTGGAACAGGTCAAGCTGGCCAACTTGCGCGGGCGCGGCGGAGCGGGCTTTCACACCGGGCTCAAGTGGGACCTGTGCCGCAAGGCCGAGGGCAGCGCGCACTACGTCGTGTGCAACGCCGACGAGGGCGAACCGGGCACCTTCAAGGACCGGGTACTGCTCACTTCCTGCGCCGACCAGGTGTTTGAAGGCATGACACTGTGCGCCTACGTCATCAACGCCAAGCGCGGCTTTCTCTACTTGCGCGGCGAATACCGCTACCTGCTAGAACCGCTCAACGCCGTGCTGGAACGGCGCCGCGCCCAAGGTTTGCTGGGCGCCTCGATCAAGGGCACGCCGGGATTCGACTTCGACATCGAAATCCACCTGGGCGCCGGCGCCTATATTTGCGGCGAGGAATCGGCCCTGATCGAATCGCTCGAAGGCAAGCGCGGCACCCCGCGCAACCGGCCGCCGTTCCCCGTCACCAGTGGCTATCTCAACCAGCCGACCGTCGTCAACAACGTCGAAACGCTGATGAAGACGTGCATGATCGCGCGCAAGGGCGGCGCCTGGTACGCCGGCATCGGCACGGCGCTCTCGACCGGCACCAAGCTGCTCAGCATTTCCGGCGACTGCGCTCGTCCCGGCATCTATGAATATCCGTTCGGCGTGACCGTAGCCGAAGTGCTGGCCGATTGCGGCGCCAGCGACGTGCAGGCGGTCCAGATCAGCGGCGCGGCCGGGGTTTGCATCGCACCGGCCGAGTTCGGGCGCAAGATCGCATTCGAGGATATCCCGACCGCCGGTTCCTTCATGGTGTTCGACCAAAGCCGCGACATGTTCGAGGTCGCGCGCAATTTCACGCACTTTTTCGCCCACGAAAGCTGCGGCTTTTGCACCCCATGCCGGGTCGGCACCTCGCTGTTGGTCAAGATGATGGACAAGCTTGAACAAGGCAAGGGTTCGCTCTACGATTTCAAGGAAATCGAGCAGTTGAACAAGCACTTGTTCAAGCTCAGCCACTGCGGCCTGGGCCACTCGGCCTGCAATCCGGTGCTCGAGACGATCGCCAAATTCCGTCCCGCGTATGAGCGCCGGCTGGTGCAAAAAGAGTTCGTGCCGTCCTTCGACCTGGACGGTTCGCTGGCCGCCGCCCGCAGCCTGACCCAGCGCGACGATGCCGCCGCCCATTTTGGTAGTGAAACTATAAGCGTGAACCTTCATGAATGATCCTACGTTTACCCTGGACGGCAAGACCATTCCGTTCACGCCCGGCCAGACCATCATCCAGGCGGCGATGGACGCCGGCCACTACCTGCCTTACCTGTGCTACCACCCCGACCTGAAGCCGCACGGCTCGTGCAAGGTGTGCTCGGTCAAGGTGGGCGAGCGCATGATCGCCTCCTGCACCACCCTGGCGCAGGAGGGCATGACGGTCGAGAGCGACACGACGCAGCTCAAGGAGGAGCGCCTGTCCCTGGTCCAGATGTTGTTTGCGGAAGGCAACCACTTCTGTCCATCGTGCGAGAAGAGCGGCAATTGCCAGTTGCAGGCGACCGCCTACGACATGGGCATGCTGACCCAGCACTACCCGCAGTTCTTCCCGAACCGGCCGCTCGATGCGTCGCATCCGGATTTTCTGCTCGACACCAACCGCTGCATTTTGTGTTCGCTGTGCGTGCGCGCCAGCCGCGATGTCGATCACAAGAATGTATTCGCGCTTACCGGCCGCGGCATCGACACGCGCCTGATCGTCAATGCCGCGTCGGGAAAACTGGGTGACACCGATTTTTCGGCGCACGACAAGGCGGCCCATGTCTGCCCGGTCGGCGCCATCCTGCCCAAGCACCAGGGCTTTGCGGTACCGATCGGCGAGCGCACCTACGATGCCAAGCCGATCAGCCAGTTCACGGCGCTTGAAAGAAAGGAAAATTGACGTGTCAGTGCCCTCCTCCCCCGACTCTCCCGTCTCAGCTGCGCCCAAGGTGCGCGTTGCGACCACCTCGCTGGCCGGCTGCTTCGGCTGCCACATGTCCTTGCTCGACATCGACGAACGCTTGCTGCAACTGATCGAGCTGGTCGAATTCGACCGTTCGCCGCTGACCGACATCAAGCATTGCGGCCCGTGCGACGTCGGCTTGATCGAAGGCGGCTTGTGCAATGCCGAAAACGTCCATGTGGCGCGCGAATTCCGCGCCAACTGCAAAATCGTGGTCGCGGTCGGCGCCTGCTCCATCAACGGCGGCTTGCCGGCACAGCGCAATGCGTTTGCGCTGAAAGACGTGTTGAACGATGTGTATGTGAACCGGCGCGAGCTCGCCAACGGGGC
>JANPCW010000637.1:0-2931 GCA_031431155.1 Janthinobacterium sp.
GGCGGAACTTGAATGTGGATCCCGTCCCGCTGGGCCAGATAAAAGCCGCTATCGGGACGATCTCGGAACTCTGCAAGTCGGACGATTTCCATAGATATTAGGCATTCATCGGGAACATCCGGAAAATGAAACGGCTAATCAACACCGTCTTGTCATTCGAAATTGAGAAGACCGAGTTTGACACGAGCGACGTCAACCGGCACGATCTCATCCACTTGCTTCTTATCTACATCAATTACCCTCACATATTCCGGAAAATTTACAGCGCCGAAACCGACGGCAAATTCGGATTTTTTTCGGTGATCGGCCGCCATCAAAAAGGATACCCGCCAGACGTAGCCGGTATCCGCAATGAGGGATGGCGGAACTCAACGATGTATTCGGAATATATATCTGATTTAACATCGAACCAACGTTTCCTGGTGGAGCAGGTATTTTCTACTTCGGGACGTCTAAAGGAGGACTGCTTTAATTCCTACTTGACAGAGGAAAGCACGTCATCCTTCGCATGCTTCAACGGCAGGCGGGGCGGCAGCCGGAATCTTGAACTGCATCTTCACTTGATCGTCAAGATGCCCAAGCCCCTGCGGCAAGAACAGTACCGATTCTATCTGGCGGCGAAGGACTGGCTGAACGATGGTGCAGGCATTGACGAGATTTTTCAAGACCCTGAGTTCGCATGGTTATTGGGGGGCGAGGCGCGAAAACAATTCTGTAGAGTGGTCTAAATAGCGGTCAGGAATTGAAGCCGGACGTCGCCGAGAAGTCAATTCAATATCTTGTTGATCGAGTGTCTGATTTTTCAATTCTTGAGAATAAAAAATTTGGGCTTGGCCTCCGAAGGCGCGGCACTTATTATCTTTTGGCGATGCTAGACGCAGCAGGATGGATCGATGAAATTGGTGGCCGGACCAACAATGTGGACAGAAACGTCGCCAGCATTGCGGCGCGTGTTTTTGGCTGAGAGTTCGGTTTGCAAACACCGCGGCCAAGCCGATGCCAAGCATCGCGGCTTACGAAAGGGTGCTGGATCGCGCCAAACTTACTGAGTATTGGCGCGAACACCGCGCGGAAATTGTCGAGTTGCGGCTTACGGAGATTGACAAAATTGTCTACCAAGGCGACCTGCGATTAAGTTTCCGAGACTGTTTGCCCGACATTTACGCCGTACTCGACACTCTTCTCGATTCCGTTCAGGCGGTAGAGGAGGAAGAGGTGCCGTCAGAAGGCGCGCCGGAATTGCCTTGACACTTGCTTCGCCAAGCAAAAACTGACCGACTGCAATCGTGGATTACAGACGGTCGTCACAGCGCGTCGTTCACGGGAACCTGACGCTGCATTGCTACCGTTACCCGTGAACACTCTACGGGCAAGGCAAGCGAGTGATGTTGCCGTTTTGAATTGCACGTGATTACAGATTCTTATGAGGTTTTTAAAGCAATTTTTCAGCACTTTTGGGCGGCGAACTACAAAGACGGTGAGACTGCAATGTAACGGGGATTGGCCGTAGGTGAATTTAACGTCATCGCTGTTTTGCTACCCGATCAGCGCGACTTGGTGCGGAAGGCAAATTGACTCCATACTCGTGGCATGCTTGGATGCGCTCGGTCGAACGGGCGCACAAAGGCCCAAGATTTTATACGAGCGCAGCGTGCGCAAATAGGGCAGTGCGTTGTACTTTATTTGACATGGGTCAAGTGCCCACCGGCGCCCAAGCACTATTGTGATCAAAAGCGTAATAATTATTAGCAACTTTGATTCGCGGGGGCACGATGCAACACTACATCACTCATCCGACCAAGGAGCAAGTGCGTGAGTATATGCATCGGCGTGAAACCGATCAGAGCCCGCCGCCTACACCTGAAGAAATTCGGCGCCAACTGGGATGGTTTATCGGCACCGAACCGCACTGCTCAGGCAAGGCGAGCTTGGTGTTCCCTGTAACGATCGGACAACTGTCGGTGCTACTGGCGCTCGAGTGGCTGTTTCGCCTGGGCGCGCAGCCCGGGGTGCGCGGCGCGGCCTGCGCAATGGCTCACGCCCGGGTTCATCGAAGCAACACCTGAACACCTTCCGCCTAAATCACCTTCCCGCTCTTCACTAATTGCTCGGTCAACGCATTGCGCGTGACCGGGCCGATTGCCGTCCGTATTGTGACAATTCACGCATCTAGTTAAGCATTAACTAACGAAAACGTGTATTATGCTGGCCTTAGGCGCAAGACCATAATAAATGACTGTGCTTTGCAGTTTTAACAGTCTTATCACTTGAATACTTTTAGTTGTAGCAGCTAATATTTGGTTGCTCGCATCATACTTTTACCTTTTCTGACTATGACACTTAAATTAGCGACTGCCCCAGCCAACTACAATCCCAACAATGTGTTGGACGCCATCATCGAAAAACTGCAGTTGAAGAACGACGCTGCCTTGTCCCGGGCGCTGGAAGTCGCGCCGCCAGTCATTAGCAAGATTCGCCACAATACGCTGCCGATCGGCGCGACGATCTTGATTCGGATGCACGAAATCAGTGACTTTAGTATTCGGGAATTGCGCGCCCTGATGGCCGCTTGATTATCGGGCCTTCGGGCCGCAGTCTGGCGCTCGCTCCGGCGCGCGATGCTGGTCGCCGTATGGCAGATTGACGCGCAAGCTCAGGCGGATGTGCTGATCGTCGTGCCGATTTTCTGCCCGCCGGTGTTGACCGTTGGCGCTGTTTTTTGAGGCGGCGGTGCTGGCGCGGCCGTTTTTTCGGCTGGTCGGTCGATTTTTTTACTCGGCTCAGCTTGCCGCGCTGGCGCAACGGCCGGTGTATTTGATGAAACTGCGTTGACTGTCATGATGACCTCGGATGGTTGATCGCGCTTGGCTTGACAAGGACGGCGTCGGGAAAATTCCCGCCGCCATGTCTATCCTATCCGATTTTCCGCGC
>JANPCW010000638.1:0-3024 GCA_031431155.1 Janthinobacterium sp.
GCTCCTTGGTGAGCCTGGAGAGGTGGTCACAGTTTGTGACCACCTTGGGGTCGGCGCCCCTCCCGCAGTGGGCCAGCGGCTAAAATCACCCCACGGACCGCGCCAGCGTTCACGTGCGCGATGACCCCTCCAGAACCCCAACATCGGATCCCACCATGCCCCTCGTCTCCATGCGCCAACTGCTGGACCATGCCGCTGAAAACGGTTATGGCTTGCCGGCTTTCAACGTCAACAACCTCGAACAGGTGCAAGCCATCATGGCCGCCGCCGACGCGCTCGGCAGCCCGGTCATCATGCAAGCCTCGGCCGGTGCCCGCAAGTATGCCGGCGAAGCGTTCCTGCGCCACCTGATCGAAGCGGCGGTCGAAGCCTATCCGCACATCCCGGTCGTGATGCATCAGGATCATGGCCAGTCGCCAGCGGTGTGCATGACCGCGATCCGTTCCGGCTTCACCTCGGTGATGATGGACGGCTCGCTGCTGGAAGACGGCAAGAACGTAGCCAGCTATGAATACAATGTCGACGTGTCGCGCGAAGTGGTCAAGTTTTCGCACGCCATCGGCGTCACGGTGGAAGCCGAACTGGGCGTGCTCGGTTCGCTCGAAACCATGATGGGCGACAAGGAAGACGGCCATGGCGCGGACGGCAAGATGACGCGCGAACAGCTGTTGACCGACGCCAGCCAGGCGGCCGACTTCGTGGCGCTGACCCAGTGCGACGCGCTCGCGATCGCGATCGGCACCTCGCACGGCGCCTATAAATTTTCACGCGAGCCGACCGGCGACATCCTGGCGATCGACCGCATCAAGGAAATCCATGCGCGCATTCCGAACACCCATTTGGTGATGCACGGTTCCTCGTCGGTGCCGCAGGAATTGCTGGCCGAGATACGCCAGTTCGGCGGCGACATGAAGGAAACCTACGGCGTGCCGGTAGCCGAGATCCAGGAAGGGATCCGGCACGGCGTGCGCAAGATCAATATCGACACCGACATCCGGTTGGCGATGACGGCTGCGGTGCGGCGCTATATGTTTGAAAATCCATCCAAGTTCGATCCGCGCGACTTCCTCAAGCCGGCGCGCGAAGCGGCCACCCTGATCTGCAAGGCGCGCTTCCTGGCGTTCGGTTGCGAAGGCCAGGCCGCCAAGATCAAGGTGATTCCGATGGAAAAAATGGCTGAGCGTTACAAGAAGGGCGAACTGTCCCAAATCGTGAAGTAACTTCGATTGATGCGTTGTTTGCGCAGCGCGCCCTCGGGCGCGCTTGCATTTTACTGGTGAGAAAAATATGTCTGAAAAAACCTTGGTTGGGATTGTGATGGGCTCCACGTCGGACTGGGACATCATGAAGGAAGCGGCGCAGATCTGTAAAGATTTTGGTGTCAGTTACGAAGCGCGCGCGTTGTCGGCGCACCGCACCCCGAAAGAACTCGAAGCATGGATGGCCGACATGGAGGCGCGCGGCTGCCAGTCGTTCATCGCCGGCGCCGGCGCGGCCGCCCACCTGGCCGGCGTGGTCGCTTCGGCCACCATCTTGCCGGTATTCGGGGTGCCGATCCCGTCGAAATATTTGAAGGGGATCGATTCGCTGTTGTCGACCGTGCAGATGCCCAAAGGCATACCCGTGGCGACCCTCGCCATCGGCGAAGCGGGCGCGGCCAACGCCGCCCTGGCCGTGATCGCGATGCTGGCCTTGCATGACCATGCCATGCGGACAAAATTGCTGGCGTTTCGCGCGAGCCAGGCCGACAAAGTCCGCAATTCGATATTGCCCGAGCTGAACTGAACTAAACTGAACCAAGGAACAATGATGGCTGGAATACTTGAAACAAACCTGAAGTCACTGCCGTTTTTGCATCGCGGAAAAGTGCGCGATATCTACGCGGTCGGCGACGATAAACTGCTGGTGGTGCAAACGGACCGCTTGTCCGCGTTCGACGTGATCCTCGACGATCCGATCCCGAACAAGGGCAAGATCTTGACCTCGATGTCCAATTTCTGGTTCAAGAAATTCGGCCATCTGATGCCGAACCACGAGACCGGTATCGAGCCCGAATCGGTGGTGTCGAAGGAAGAGGCGGACCAGGTGGCAGGGCGCGCCATCGTCGTGAAGAAATTCACGCCGCTGGGGATCGAAGCGATCGTGCGCGGCTACCTGATCGGGTCCGGCTGGAAGGATTATCAAACGACGGGCGCGGTCTGCGGCATCGCATTGCCGGCCGGCTTGAAGGAGGCGCAAAAGCTGCCGCAAACGATTTTCACGCCGTCGACCAAGGCGCCGATGGGGCAGCACGACGAGAACATCTCGTTTGAAGAAGCCGAGAAAATCGTCGGCGTGGACGTGGCGCGCCAGGTGCGCGATGCGGCGATCGACCTGTACACGCGGGCCGCCGAATATGCCGCCAGCCGTGGCATCATCATCGCCGATACCAAGTTCGAGTTCGGCCTCGATGCCGACGGCAAGCTGCACTTGATCGACGAGATCCTCACGCCCGATTCGTCGCGCTTCTGGCCGATGGCAAGCTACCAGGTCGGCATGTCGCCGCCGTCGTTCGACAAGCAGTTCGTGCGCGACTGGCTCGATGCCCAGCCGTGGGACAAGAAAGCCCCGGCGCCGCGCGTGCCGCAAGACGTGCTCGATCAAACGTCGGCCAAATACGCCGAAGCGTTGCGCTTGCTGACCCAATAAGCGCTCATTTGAGTGAGCATCAATGACATCTGTTGATATCTTGCAGGCCGCCGCGATTCTTGAATTGGGCGGCCTGGTCGCTTTTCCGACCGAAACCGTCTACGGCCTTGGTGCGGACGCGGAAAATCCGGCGGCCGTAGCCAATATCTACGTTGCCAAGGGCCGGCCTTCGGACCATCCCGTGATCGTCCACCTGGCGCCCGGGGCCGACCTTGACTACTGGTCCAGCGCGATTCCCGAGGCTGCGCGCCAACTGGTGCACGCTTTCTGGCCCGGTCCGCTGACCCTGATCCTGCAACGTGCGCGCAACATTCCATCTGCAGTCTCCGGCGGGCA
>JANPCW010000639.1:0-2215 GCA_031431155.1 Janthinobacterium sp.
GACGAGCTCGGCATCAATGACGCTCTTGCTGTCGGACGGACCTGAGATGCCGGCATTGACGGCAGCACCACCAAACACGAACAGGCGGTACACATCGGCCAGAGTGATTTTTTCCAGGTTGGCCAGCAACACCCAGTTGTCGAGCCCTTCGCTGACACGCTTGCCCCACTGCACCCGCTTCAACGGCGCCACTTTAACTTGCCCGACCCAGCCCAGGGCCAGCATCCGTTCCAGCAGGCTGGTCATCTCGTCGTAGCCAAAGCGGGTGTGGGCCCTGATTTCGGCGCTACTGACCAGGGCGCTATCGCCCCATCGCCTAGCATCATGCAGCACCTTCAGGATCGCCATCGCGTCCACAAATGCGCCACCCGGCACCGGCTCATACCACCAGCGTTCGTACTTGACGACCGGCAGCGCCGCCACCAGCAGCGCGCCGACCAGCGTGATCATCCACGACAAATAGGCCCAAAGCAGGAACAACGGCAGCGCGGCCAGTGCCCCGTAAATCATGGCGTAGGTCTGGCGCTGCGCGATGAAGACGGCAAACAGGCGCTTGGCCACCTCGAACGCCAGCGCCGCCACCAAGCCACCCCAAGCCGCGTCGCGCCAGTCCACGTTGCGGTTCGGCACCGTCACGTACAGCATCGTGAACGCGCCAGTGGTGAGCAAGACTGAAATTGCCGTATAGAACAGGGCGCCGATGAACGGCACTTTGCCCACCAGGCTGCTGGTGGCCATGAAGAGCTGCGACGTGATCGTCAGGGATGCGCCTATCAACAGCGGGCCCAGGGTCATGATGGCCCAGTAAACCAGAATCCGGCGCGCCAGCCGGCGCGGCCGCTTGACGCGCCAAATTTGATTGAAGGCGCGCTCGATCATCCCCATCATGGCGATCGACGTCATCGCCAGCAGCACCGCACCGACTGCCGACAGGCGGCTGGCCTTGTTGGCGAACAGATTCAGGTAATTCATGATGTTGTTGGCGATCGCCCGAGGCATCACGCTCTCGACGAAATACGCTTCGAGCGCCTGGCGAAAGGTATTGAACAAGGGGAAGCTGGTAAAGATCGCAAACGCGATGGTCAGCACCGGCACCACGGCCAGCACGGTCGTAAACGTCAAGCTGCCGGCCACTTGCTGCAGCTTTTCGTCGGTCAGGCGGCGCCGCGCGAACCGGAACAGATCGCGCGTCTGGGCCCATGACAAGCCACGCAGCATCGAGACGCTCAGCTTGAACGTTTGTGAAAGGTGGCCAACAAGCGGGCTGAAAAGGAGGCGGATACGGGGGCCGATCAGGTTTGAAAGCATGGTGTCGATAAAAAGAGCCCAACGTGAGCCAACCGCACGATGGACGCAGGACAGGCAGATCAAAATTGCATGCGCCCACGGCCATGGCGCACTCTAAAGCGACCTATAATACCAACGATGAACCCACCGAATCTGATTATTCTCGTTTTGTACTATTCACGGCATGGCGCAACGCGCAAATTGGCCGAGCTGATCGCTCAGGGGGTCGAGAGCGTGCCCGGTTGCGATGCCCGTCTGCGCACCGTGCCGGCCGTGTCCAGCGTGGCCGAAGCGAGCGAGGCGCAGATCCCGCCGGCCGGCGCGCCGTATGTCGACTACCATGACCTGCACGAGTGCGCCGGCTTGGCGCTGGGCTCGCCAACCCGCTTCGGCAACATGGCCGCGGCCATGAAATATTTTTGGGATGGCACCGGTAGCCAATGGCATGCCGGCACCTTGGCAGGCAAACCTGGGTGCGTGTTTACGTCTACCGCCAGTTTGCACGGCGGCCAGGAGTCGACCCTGCTCACGATGATGATTCCATTACTGCACCACGGCCTGCTGGTGCTCGGCTTGCCCTACACCAATCCCGAGCTCATGCTCACCACCAGCGGCGGCAGCCCGTATGGTGCCAGTCACTGGTCCGGCAGCGATGACGACAAGGCGCTCACGGGCGACGAGAAACGGCTGACGGTGGCGTTGGGGCGCCGGCTGGCGCAAACGGCCAGAAAATTACAAGGATAAAGATAGAACCATGAAGACGCTGTCGATCGAACAATCCATGCAAAAATACTTTCACCTGGGCGCCATCGCTAGCCTGCTGACGCTGATCGTGTGGACTGTCGCATGGGAAATGGTGCTCGCCCCGCTACACCCGGGCGGCTCGTTGCTTGCGCTCAAGGCGGTGCCGCTGCTGATCCCGCTGCGC
>JANPCW010000640.1:0-2318 GCA_031431155.1 Janthinobacterium sp.
ACATCAACGTTTTGCGCACGATGTCTTAATGCATGATCCATCAGCACCAGGGCCAGCATCGCTTCCGCGATCGGGGTGGCGCGGATGCCAACGCACGGATCGTGCCGGCCGAAGGTCTCGACCAGCACCGGATTGCCGTCCTTGTCAATCGAGCGGCGCGGGGTGCGGATCGACGAGGTCGGCTTGATGGCGATCGACACCGTGATGTCCTGGCCAGTCGAAATCCCGCCCAGCATTCCGCCCGCGTTGTTGCCCACGAATCCTTGCGGGGTCAGCTCGTCGCCGTGCTGCGAGCCTTTTTGCACGATCGACTTGAACCCGGCGCCGATTTCGACGCCCTTGACGGCGTTAATGCCCATCATCGCGTACGCGATGTCGGCATCGAGCTTGTCGTAAATTGGCTGCCCCAGCCCGACCGGCACGTTGTGCGCGAGCACGTCGATGCGCGCCCCGATCGAGTCGCCATCGCGCCGCAACGCATCCATTGCCGCCTCCATGCGGGCGATCAGGGCGGCGTCGCCAGTGGCGGCGAAAAATGGATTGTGCGCCACGTGCTGCCAGCCCTGAAACGCAATCTCGATCTCGCCCAACTGGCTCATGCACCCCATGAACACGGTGCCATATTGCTGATGCAGCCATTTCTTTGCCACCGCCGCCGCGCCCACGACCGGCGCCGTCAGACGGGCCGATGCGCGCCCGCCCCCGCGTGGATCGCGCTCGCCGTATTTGTGCCAGTAGGTGTAATCGGCATGACCGGGACGAAACGTCTCGGCGATGTTGCCTTAGTCTTTGCTGCGCTGATCCTCGTTGCGGATCAACAAAGCGATCGGGGTGCCGGTCGTCCTGCCCTGATAGACGCCCGACAGGATCTCCACCGTATCCGACTCCTGGCGCTGCGTGACGTGGCGCGAGGTGCCCGGCTTGCGCCGGTCCAGCTCGGGCTGGATATCGGCCTCGGACAGGATCAAGCCCGGGGGGCAGCCATCGATCACGCAGCCGATGGCCGGTCCGTGCGATTCGCCAAAAGTGGTAACGGTAAACAGCTTGCCAAATGTGTTGCCGGACATAGTCAAGAATGTAGAGTGGGTCAAAGAAGCAATTCTACCAGCAGCGAAGCATCGGAGCCCGCAGCTGTCGTCCGGTCGGCACCCGGCCTGCATGCAATGGGCCGCGCTACATCATTTCATGTCGATTTACCAGCCCATCCCCAAAGAATCCGCTTCCGACGCCCCGGCGCAACATGCGAATCCTAAATCATCGTCGTGCTGCAAAATTGGCTATATACTGCGTTGGCAAGAAAACCGTGAATCCTGGAGACGCGACACATGCAACCACCGATCAGGCCTGTCGATCACGACGATCTGATATTTTTGGAAGAACACCCTGCGCAGCCCGCCGCTCTGGATGCGCGCAGTGTGTGGCGCGTCATGATCGTGGACGACGATCAAGACGTCCATTCCACCACCACGTTCGCGCTGGGCAACCTGGAGATGCAGCAGCGCCCGCTCCAATTCGTGCATGCCTACTCGGCCGGCCATGCGCGCGAGTTGCTGTTGCGCGAGCACGATATTGCCGTCATCTTGCTCGACGTCGTGATGGAACAGGACGACGCCGGCCTGCATCTGGTGCGCTATATCCGCGAAACCTTGCAACTGGCTGAAGTACGCATCATTTTGCGCACCGGCCAGCCCGGTTACGCCCCCGAAATCGATGCGATCCGCGATTTCGACATCAACGATTACAAGTCAAAGTCGGAACTGACCCGCATCAAACTGTATACCACGGTGACCGCGGCGATCCGTTCCTACGAACAAATCCGCGCAATCGATGCCAGCCGACGCGGCCTGGACCAGATCGTGCGCGCCAGCACCGCGCTGATGGCCCTGCACGGCGTGCATGATTTCGCCGACGGCGTGCTGGCCCAGATTGCCCACCTGCTCGGCACCAAGCCCAATGGAGTGCTGTGCGTGCAAGAGGACCCCGAACCGCATGAGCTGCACGTCATCGCCAGCGCTGGCAGTTTCCGCCGCAATGGCGCCATCGACTTTTCAGGGCCAGAGGACGAGCGCATCAGCAGCGCCGTTAAGCGTACCCTGGAGCAAAGGCGCAGTATTTATGAGTACGATTATGTGACCCTGTATTTCGCCGGCAAGGCCAGCCGCCATGTCGTCGCGTTCCTGGAAGTCGAGCGGGCCGTGAGCGCGATCGAGCAAGGCCTGCTCGATGTATTCTGCAGCAATGTCGCGGTCGGACTGGACAATGTCGCACTGGTGACGCACCTGCACAATGCGGCGTTTTACGACCATCTATCGAAACTG
>JANPCW010000641.1:0-4340 GCA_031431155.1 Janthinobacterium sp.
GGCCAAACTGTCGACGCTCTGCTCGTGATCGTGAAGCGCAGTGCGCAGCGCTATGTGCTGTGCGCGCTGGACCTGGCGTTCCTTCAGAACCGTCGCTGCGCTGGCCGCTTGCGCGTCGAGCGCCTGCAGAGCGGCGCGTTCGGCGCCTATCGATTGCGCGCCATGAGAGAGCAGGGCACGCAGCCGGTCGAGGTCGCCGACCGTACTGTCCGGGCCCTGGCTAAGCTTGAATTGAGCGAACCAGTCGTTGAGCAACGCGGCGGCGCCACTTGCGGCGGCGGACAGGGTCACTTGGCGCCTTGCCGCCTGATCCAGCGCTTCGTGCAGCCGGACCTGGGTCTGTTGCGCCTGCTGGTGCGCGCTTTGCTGCTTGAGCAGCGCCGCTTTCGCCAGCTCGGTTGCCGCGTGCAATTCAGTCTCGACCTGCTGCACGGGTTGACCGTTCCACAGCGCTTGGCGTTCCAGTTGCATCGCATTGATGGATGCGGTGATCACCGCCAATGCGGCGCGGACCGTGCTGAGGTCCCGCTCGGCTTTGATGACGACGGCGCAGATCGACTTGTGCTCAAGCGCGATCGATGCAAGTGTGATGGCGCGTGCTTCGACCGCTTTGTGCTGCGCCAGCCATTGGCTGCCTTCGGCCTTGCGCGCAGCATGGAAACGGGCCGGCCCAGTCGACCAGCTTTCTTTCCACGCTTGCTCAAGGTCGCGCGGGAAGGCGGCGCCCAACTCATTGAGTATCGCGCGCAACTGCAACCCAGTGTCGGCCCATTTCTCGTTCAGTGCGCTGTGCTCGGCATTCAATTGCGCCAGCCTGGTTTCGGCCGACGCGGCCGCTGCCTGGATTGCCACGTGCGCAACAGCGGCCTCGTCGCATGCACGCTGTGCATCGTCCCGGGCTGTGCCGGCGCGCTGTGCGGCCAGCTCCTGCTGGCCAATTTCAAGCAGCCGAGCTTGTACCGTACTGAGCTGGCCGACAAGCCAGGCGCTGCGCTCGCCCTCGGGGGCGATCGCGCCAAAATCCGCGCCAGCATCCTCTGCTAGTGCGTGCTTTGTCCAGGCTCGCGCGATCGGTTCGGCGGCTTCCTTGAGCGTCCGCATTTCGGTCTCGATGGCAGACAGTTGCTCACGGCTTGCGGCCGCAACGGTGCGCTCGGTCGCCAGCTGTGCGATGTTTTCCTGCGCCTGCCCACTGCAGCGCGTCACTTCCGATTGCAAACTGGACAGCATCGCGCGTAAGCTCGCATTTTCGTGCCGGTATGGATGCTCGGTGGCACCGCAAACAGGGCAGGCCTGGTCGTCGGTGAGCGTGGCACGCAAGGTCTCGACGTTTTCGGCGCAGGCCGCCTCGGCGCTTTTCAGCGAACGCTCGGCCTGGGCCAAGGCGGCCATGATGGCCGGTGCATCAAGTGCGAGCCGGCCCAATTTTGCGTCCGCCGCGGCGCCCGATTCTTGAATTTTTAGCGATTGTACTTGCCGCTCTTTCAGTTGGGTTTGCTTGGCCGACAGCTCGGTCCATAGTTTTTCGGCGTCCGCCAGCACACTGCGGCGCGCTTCAAGAGCCTGCCGCTCCCGTTGCAGGCTGGCGCTATCGAACGCGGCAACCGCACCGATCGCACTCTGGCGCTGTGCCTCGAATGCGCGCAACGCTTGCACGGAACCGGCCAGTTGCTTGGCGGCGTTGGTTTCGGCGTCAAGGCAGCGCAGCGCCTCCTGGCGTGCGCTTGCCAACGCCATAGTTGCCTTGTTTTCGAGCGCGGCCGTCTGTTCTGCCTGTGCAAACAGGGTGTCCCAGCGCGGCCATTGATCGGCCAGTTCTTGCCAGTGACTGCGCTGCGCCAGCCATGCGGTGCCGGTTTGCTGCGCCAGGTCCGCCTGCGCCTTTTGGTCCTCTTTGCCCAGTTGCGCGGCGAGCGCGGCAGCGGCGCCTTGTTCCGCCGCGCCGCACGTTTCCGTGCTCTGTTGCAGAGCGGGCAGCATGGCATCGATCCGGGCTTCCAGGGTCTTGGCTAATCGAGCTGGGGTGCGGCGTTGCGCTGTGCCGATTCCGCAAGCTGCAACTGCCCGCTCGCCGCCTGCAGGGTTGTGGTCACTTCGTCTTGCGCGGTCTTGGCCTGTTCGAGCGCGGCTGCGCTGCTGGCGTGGGTGGCCTGCACCTGCGCGATTTCTGTGTCGATGCGCGCAAGCTCGTTGACCATCGGGCGCGCCGCCTGAACCGTTTCCAGGGTTGCCAAAGTCGTCCGACGCACGCCGGACGCCTCGACATCGGCAACGCTCGCTTGCCAGCACTGGTGCGCGAGCTGCTCGCCGTGCTGCAGTTTTTCTGCTTCGTGATGCCAGCGCGATTGCTGTTCCAGTATGCCTTTTCGCTCATCCAGCGCGGTCACTGCAGCGTCGGCCACGGCGCTTTGCGCATCGAGTTCAAAACGCGAATCAATGGCCAGCGGTTTCTGGTCCGAGAGTCTGGCATTCAAGCCGCGCAGTACGTCCTGTTCCAGCTTGCTGCGCTCATACGCACGTTTTGAGATCTCGGTATAGATCGCGCTGCCGGTCAGGGTTTCGAGCAATTCGCCGCGTTCGTTGTCGTCAGTCTTGAGGAAGGCGGAAAACTCGTTTTGCGCCAGCAGCACGGCGCGCGTGAATTGTTCAAACGAGAGCCCGATGCGCTGCTCGATTTCCTGCTTCACTTCGGTCTTGGTGCCGCCGATCGCTTGCAGGGCCGGCAAGCGATGCAAGCTCATTGTGGTCGGCTGCAGGCCGCCATCGGCCTTGCCGCGCGCGCGCCGCACGTTCCAGCGCGCCCGATAGGCGGCGCCATCGTTACCGACGAAGTCCACTTCGGCAAAACCGTCGGCCGCACCTCTGCGCAACAGGGTGCGGGTGTCATGCGGCGAAATCGTCTCGCTACCCACGTCGGGTAGGTTGCTGGCGCGCCCCTGCACTTTTAACAGCCTTGGCGTGGCGTCGTACAACGCCAGGCAGAGCGCATCGAGCAGCGTGCTCTTGCCGGCGCCGGTGGGACCGCTGATGGCAAACAGGCCGGCCGAGGCCAGTGGTTCCTGCTCGAAGTCGACCTCGAATTGGCCGGCCAGCGATGCCAGGTTCTTTCCGCTGATTTTCAGGATCTTCATGGGCTCGTTTTCTCTGCGCCCGGCAGCATCAATTCCGCAAACGCGGTCAGTTGCTCGTGCGGCGCTTCATTGCCATACTTTTTCAGGTACAGGCGCCGAAAAATGTCGTCAGGCTGAAGTCGATCGAGCTGGTCGAGCGACAGTGTGCTGTCCTCGTCCCGATCCGAGTCTTGCTGCGCGGCGCTCGACGTTTCAATCTTGGCCAGCCGGATCGGCTTGCCGTCGAGCGCAGCTTCAATGTGCGCGCGCAGCCCCGGCTCGGGCGCATCGAGGCGCACCCGGACTTCGAGCAAGGGCTGGATATGCAATTCGGCGGCCGGCAGTTCGAGCGCAGACAGGGCGGCCAATACCTCAAACAACGGCGCCGGTTTTTTGGGAATGCGCATCAGTTCGACTGCGCGCGGCACCGCCAGGCTGAGCACCTCGCGCACTGTTTCGCCTTCGAGATCGATGCGCAGAACCTGGTGCTGGTAATTTACTTCAGCGAACGACAGCGGAATCGGGCTACCGCAATAGCGCAAGTGATCCTTCTGACCGACCCGCTGCGCCAGATGCAGGTGCCCGAGTGCGGCGTACGCGATGGATTGATCGAAAACGCCCGTCGGCAGCGCTTCGGTACCGCCGATCACGATGCGCCGCTCGGAATCCTGCGATATCTGGCCGTCCACCATATGGCAGTGTCCCATCGCCAGAATCGCCTGGCCGGGCTGGCGTTTGGCCAACGCCAGTGCCAGGGTCTGCCGATAGAGCAGGGCGATGCCTGCGAGGTAGGGATCGGTCGGCTCCTCGTCTGCGGCGGCGCTGCGCGGCACGTCGCCCGCGCGCAGGAACGGGATTGCCAGGCACCAGGCCCTAATGGCGCCGGTGGGGTCGGTCAGTGGAATCACCAGCCGGTCGAGGTCGATTTGGCCGTCGGCATCGCGCAGGATGTGGCCAATCACGTGCGCGCCTTGGCCTTCGAGCAATGGCGCCGGCGCTTCAAGCCGCCCAGGCGAATCATGGTTGCCCGCGATGATCACGATATTGAGATGGGGCGCGCGCGCCCGGGCCTGTTGCAGAAAGCGGTATAACTGCTTTTGCGATGTCGCCGACGGGTTTGCGTTATCGAAAATATCACCAGCCACCAGCAGTGCGTCGGCCCGCTCGCTGACGATGGTGTCAAGCAACCAGTCGAGGAAGCATTGGTGTTCGTAGCCGCGCTCAAAATTG
>JANPCW010000642.1:0-2075 GCA_031431155.1 Janthinobacterium sp.
TGCGAAACGGTGGGCTCATCACGTGCGCTGCAGCATAGGCCAGGTCGCTGCTGTGATACACGCTATCGTCGATCACCAGGTGGCCAGCCAGCGCTTCGCCGAACACGCGCTGGCCATTGGCGCGCGCGCGGGTGATCGCAGCCAGCGATTCGGCGCACGAGACGTGCACGATGTAGAGCGGCGTATTCAAGACATTGGCGATCGCGATCGCGCGGTTGACCGCCTCGGCCTCGACTGCCGGCGGGCGCGACAAGGGATGCGAGGACGGCCCGGTCAGGCCCTTCTTCAACAGGTCCTGCTGCAGGCGGAATACCAGCTCGCCGTTTTCCGCGTGCACGGTCGGGATCGCGCCCAGTTCCAGTGCGCGCGTAAAGCTGTTGATCAGGGTTTCGTCATCGGCCATGATCGCATTTTTGTACGCCATGAAGTGCTTGAAACTGTTCACGCCATGCTCGCGCACCAGCGTGCCCATGTCGGCATGGACGGTCTCGTCCCACCAGGTCACTGCGACGTGGAAGGTGTAGTCGGCCGCAGCCTTGTTGGCCCAGCCGCGCCAAGTGTGATAAGCCTCCATCAGCGACTGCTGCGGCGCCGGAATCACGAAGTCCATGATGGTGGTGGTACCGCCGGCCAGCCCGGCCGCAGTACCCGTGAAAAAATCGTCAGCGGTCACGGTGCCCATGAACGGCAATTGCATATGGGTGTGCGGATCGATCCCGCCCGGCATCACGTACTGGCCACCGGCGTCGATCACTTGCGCGTTGGCCGGCGCATCGAGGTTTGCACCAACGGCGATGATTTTATCGCCCTCAAGCAGTACATCGGCGCGGAACGCCCGATCGGCATTGACGACGGTGCCGCCACGAATAATGGTTGCCATGGAATTCCCCTAAAATCAGGCTGCCGGTTCGAGAGAAGGAGTCAGGGAGTCAGGGCTGGACCGCGGGCAGCAACGCCGGCTGTACTGTACCCTTCATCATCACGCCATACACTAGCGCCGCCACGCCGACCCCGACGAACCAGGCGTACGTATAAATGGTCTTGAACAGCTCGCCCACTCCCGGAAACGCGGCAGGAAAAGCGGCATTCAGAAAGCCTGGGATATTGGGCACCACGCCGACCACGAAGGCCACCAGCGCTGCGCTGTTCCAGCCGTTGCGGTACGAGTATTTGCCATCGTTCAAATACAACTGGTCGACATCGAGCTCGGTCTTGCGGATGAAATAATAGTCGACGATCAGGATCCCCGCGATCGGGCCCAGCAGCGCGGAATATCCGATCAGCCATGTGAAGATGTAGCCTTGGGTCGATTCGAGTATCTTCCACGGCATCATCACGATCGCGATCGACGCGGTCAGGTAGCCGCCCGTCTTGTATGAAATTTGTTTCGGCGCGAGCGACGAAAAATCGTAGGCCGGCCCCACCAGGTTGGCGGCGAGGTTGACACTGACGGTGTCGATCAACAGCACGATCAGCGCGATCAGCACGGCGGCGCCGGTCATGCGGCTGGCCAGGTCAACCGGATCCCAGATCGCTTTGCCATACAGGACGACGGTAGCCGACGTAACGATCACGGCCAACATCGCCAGCAAGCCCATCGGCAGCGGCAAGCCGACCGACTGACCGATGATCTGGTCGCGCTGGGTTTTGGCAAAGCGGGTGAAGTCCGGAATGTTCAATGCCAGGGTGGCCCAGAAACCGACCATTGCCGTCAGCGACGGCCAGAACGTGTTCCAGAACTGGCCCGCCTTCTTGCCGCCTTCGACAAATTGCGAAGGCTGATCGAGCAGCGGCCCGAATCCGCCAGCCTTGTTGTAGACCCAGCCGAGCAGCACGAAACAGATCACGATCTTGAGCGGGGCGGTGTAGGTTTCCAGCTTGCGGATCGCGTCCATCCCATGCACGATGTACCAGAACTGGATCGCCCAAAACACCAGGAAACACAGCAACTGAACGCCGTTGATGCCAAGGCCGGCCAGTTTTTCGCCGCCGATCGGGTGCCCCACCAGCACCCCGAGCAGGGTGTAAATCATTTGCCCGCCGAACCAGGTCTGGATGCCATACCAGCCGCAGGC
>JANPCW010000643.1:0-2147 GCA_031431155.1 Janthinobacterium sp.
GCCGTTCACCTGGGTGAAGTCACCCGCCATGATGATGCGTCCGTCGTTCTGCAATTCCATTAAAATTTTCTTGCTTATTTTGTCCAACATGGCGCCGTCTCCGAATTAATTTAATTTGGTCAAATTGTCGCATTAAATACAATGTATTGATAGCCTCCTGTATTACCAGAATTAATCCCGAAGAATCCGCCTTACAATCGAATCATCATGCCGTTCCGAATTTTCGCTTCCCGGCCGCGCGCTCAGGTGGTGCGATTTGCTGTGTGGCGTATCCTTATTCCCTTCTATTAAAGAGTTTTGTCATGCACATTACCCATCCTCAGGTCCAGCCGTTCGCCGCATTGCAAGCCGAGATCATGCCTGATCCGTCGCCGTTGCGCAGCGCCATCACCGCGGCCTACCGGCGCGACGAAAAAATGGCAGTCGACTGGCTGCTCGAGCAGGTGGCAGGATTGGATCTGGATCCGAACGGCCGGGTCCGCGCCTTGGCCCACAAGCTGGTGTCGTCGGTACGGGAAAAACGCACCCGCGCCTCTGGTGTGGATGCACTCATGCATGAATTTTCCCTGTCCTCGGAAGAAGGCGTGGCGCTGATGTGCCTGGCCGAAGCCTTGCTGCGCATTCCCGACAGCGAAACCGCCGACCGCCTGATCGCCGACAAGATCAGCAAGGGCGACTGGCGCAAGCATCTGGGCGAATCGCCTTCGCTGTTCGTTAATGCCGCCACTTGGGGCTTGCTGATCACCGGCAAACTGGTGGGTACCAGCAGCGAAAACGGTCTCGGTTCGGCCTTGACGAAATTGATTTCAAAAGGCGGCGAACCGCTAATCCGTAAGGGGGTCGACTTGGCCATGCGCATGCTGGGCAACCAGTTCGTCACCGGCCAGACCATCGACGAAGCGCTCAAGAACAGCCGTGACAACGAAACCCGCGGCTACCGCTATTCCTACGACATGCTGGGCGAAGCAGCGCTCACCGGCGACGACGCGGCCCACTACTACGCTTCCTATGAAAACGCGATCAACGCGATCGGGCGCGCATCGAACGGACGTGGCATCAAGGCTGGCCCGGGTATTTCCATCAAGTTATCGGCGCTGCACCCGCGTTACAGCCGGGCCCAGCATGCACGCGTGATGAGCCAGTTGCTGCCCAGTGTGCGCAGCCTGGTTCTGCTGGCAAAAAAATACGATATCGGCATCAACATCGACGCCGAGGAAGCGGACCGCCTTGAATTGTCGCTCGACCTGATGGAAGCACTGGCCTTCGATCCCGAGCTGGCCGGCTTCGAGGGCATCGGTTTCGTGGTACAAGCCTATCAGAAACGCTGCCCGTTCGTGATCGATTATCTGGTCGATCTGGCCAAGCGCAGCGGCCGTAAATTCATGGTGCGGTTGGTCAAGGGCGCGTATTGGGATGCTGAAATCAAGCGCGCCCAGGTCGACGGCATGCGCGCTTATCCGGTCTATACGCGAAAAGTTTATACCGACGTTTCCTACTTGGTCTGCGCGCAAAAACTGTTGGCCGCGTCCACTTTTCTTTACCCGCAATTTGCTACCCACAACGCGCATAGCCTGGCCGCCATTTACACCTGGGCCGAGCGCGACGGCATCACCGACTATGAGTTCCAGTGCCTGCACGGCATGGGCGAAACGTTGTACGACCAGGTTGTGGGAGCCGCTAACCTGGCCAAGCCATGCCGCATTTATGCGCCGGTTGGTTCGCACGAAACGCTGCTGGCCTACCTGGTGCGGCGCCTGCTGGAAAATGGGGCCAATTCGTCGTTCGTGAATCAGATCGTCGATGCCAATGTCAAGATTGACACACTGATCGCCGATCCGTTCGAGGCGGCGCGCGCGCAGGGCGGCTTGCCGCATCCTGCCATCGTCTTGCCGGTCGAGCTGTTCGGGGCTGAGCGCAAAAATTCGTCCGGGATCGATTTCAGCAATGAAGATGAACTACGCGAAGTGAGCGCGGCACTGGCGCAGCCATGCAGCTGGCATGCCGCGCCATTGCTTGATGGCGCTGTCAGCCCCGACACAACGGCGCAGCCGGTCACCAATCCGGCGCAAGCGGCGGACCTGGTGGGCCAGGTGACCGAGGCCACAGCAGCCGATGTCAACAGCGCGCTAGAACGCGCGGCCGGCTAC
>JANPCW010000644.1:0-4440 GCA_031431155.1 Janthinobacterium sp.
GACCGCCCGAACCGCCCTCGGCACAAGAGCCGGCGCAAGAATCGGCGACTGAATCGGCGCCCGAGGCGGAGCCGTTCGAAGCCGGCGAGAACGACAACGGCGGCGCCGAGGGCGAGCACGACTGGAGCGATATCGGGCGCAGCAAAGCGCCCGACGACGAGGATGCGCGGCCCCAGCTCGAAGCGAACCACATGACGCTGCGCGAGCACTTGATGGAGCAGATGCGGGTCACGCTGGTACAGCCGCGCGACCGCGCCCTGGTCGAGCTGATCGTCGATGCACTGGACGAGAACGGCTACCTGGAAGAGACGCTGGACGACATTTTCGCGCGCCTGCCACTGGAACTGGAGATCGAGATCGAGGAATTGCAGACGGCGTTGTCTTTGCTGCAAAGTTTCGATCCGGTTGGGGTCGGCGCGCGCTGCGCCTCTGAATGCCTGGCGCTGCAAATCAAGCGCATGCCCAAGGTGGCGCTGGTGACACGGCGCATGGCGCTGACCATCGTCGAGCAGCACCTGACCTGGTTCGCGCAGCGCGATTTTAACAAGCTCAAGAAGGCGCTGGTGTGCGACGACGAGGATCTGCGCGAGGCGCAGGCCGTGATCCGCCTATGCAATCCCCATCCGGGCGCCGCGTTCGCCGCGGGAGTGTCCGACTTCGTGGTGCCGGACGTCATCGTCAAGCGCGGCAGGAACGGCTGGCAAGTGACCTTGAACCGCGACGTGATGCCGCGCCTGCGGGTCAACGCGATGTATGCCAACCTGTTAAAGCAGAGTAAGGGCGAGGGCGCGCTGGGGGCTCAGTTGCAGGAAGCGAAGTGGATGATCAAGAACATGCGCCAGCGTTTCGACACGATCTTGCGGGTGGCGCAAGCCATTGTCGAGCGGCAAAAGAATTTTTTCTCGCACGGGGCCGTTGCAATGCGCCCCCTTGTGTTGCGCGAAATAGCTGATACACTTGGTTTACACGAAAGCACTATATCGCGTGTAACGACTCAAAAATACATGCTTACCCCGCACGGCATGTTTGAGTTGAAGTACTTTTTCGGTAGCCACGTCGCCACGGAAGCAGGGGGGGAAGCATCCTCAACGGCGATACGGGCACTCATCGTGCAACTAACAGGAGCTGAAGACCCTAAAAATCCATTATCCGACAGTAAGATCGCGGACATGCTGGGGGAACAGGGAATGGTCATTGCGCGGCGCACGGTCGCCAAGTACCGCGAAGCCCTGAGGATTCCGCCAGTCAGTTTGCGCAAGGCCTTGTAGTTCTTTCGGTTCCTGCGCGCCAGGCAAGGCATGGACGCCGCACCAACCGCAAGCGACATCATCTTTAGGAGTGTGTATGAATCTCACAATCAGTGGACATCATCTCGAAGTAACCCCCGCCATCCGTGACTACGTACAAAGCAAACTGGAACGCATCAAGCGCCATTTCGATCATGTGATCGACATCTCCGTGATTCTCACCGTAGACAATCTCACCGAAAAAGAAAAACGACAAAAGGCTGAAATCAATCTGCGTCTTTCCGGAAAGACCGTGTATGCAGAAAGCTTATCGCAAGACCTGTACGCCGCGATCGATACCCTAATCGATAAACTTGACCGCCAGGTCATGAAATACAAAACCAAAATTCAAGAGCATAGCCACGAGGCGATCAAACACATTCCCGACAGCACCGTGCTCGCGTCCGCTTAAAAGGGGCCGGCCAACCGGCGCGGCGCTTGTCCAACAGGCCGAGTAAAAAAGGGTGTCCGGCGGACACCCTTTTTTACGCCCGCCCGCGCGCGGCGCGCGACCATGTTGCTCGGCACCGGGCCTGGCGATTTTCGGCCGGCGCGATAGAATGCGGGCTTACCCACTTCAGATCCCTTGCCATGAGCGAATTTGTCCACACCAGCATCCGCAATCGCACCGGTTTCATCACGCTCCTGCGCGCCAAAGCCCTCAATTCCCTGTCGCTGGCGATGGTGCGCGACCTGACCGAAGCGCTCGACGCATGGCGCGGCGATCCGGCCATCGACGCGGTGGTGATTCGAAGCGCAAGCGAGAAGGCGTTTTGCGCCGGCGGCGACATCCGCTTTTTTTACGATTGCGGCAGCAGCACGCCCAAGGGCGGCAGCGCGCTGATCGAAGATTTTTTCACCGAGGAATATGCGCTCAACCACTTGATCCACTATTACCCGAAACTGTACGTGGCGCTGATGGACGGCGTGGTCATGGGCGGCGGCATGGGCATCGCGCAGGGCGGGCCAAGCTGCCGGCTGCGCATCGTGACCGACGGCACCAGGATGGCCATGCCGGAAGTCAATATCGGCCTGTTCCCGGATGTGGGCGGCAGCTACTTCCTGTCGCGTGCGCCCGGCAAGCTAGGCACCTATCTGGCGCTGACCGGCCTGACGATCGGGGCCGCCGATGCCTTGTACGCCGGGTTCGCCGATTTTTTCATCGCGCGCGCACAGATGCCGGCGTTGGCGGCGTTGATCGACGCTACCGACGGGATCGATCTGCGCGGTGCCATCGGCGCCTTCGCGGCGCCATACCAGGCCGATGCAGGTGCCAGCCTGCTGGCCGCCGAGCGCGCATCAATCGACCGCCATTTTGCGGGCCCGTCGGTGGCGGCGATCATGCTGTCGTTGGCGCAGGACAGTGGTGAATTCGCCCAAAAAGCGCTGGGCGCCATGCAGCAGCGCTCGCCGCTGATGATGTCGGTCACGCTGGAACTGCTCCAACGCGGGGCGGCGCTCGATGTGGCTGACTGCCTGCGCATGGAACGCACCGTCGTGCGCCATAACTTTGAACATGGGGAAGTGCTGGAAGGGGTGCGCGCGCTGGTGATCGACAAGGACAATGCGCCGCGCTGGTCGCCGCCGGCGCTGGCCGACGTGACGCCCGAGATGGTAGCGCGCTTCTTCGCGCCGGTGTGGCCGGCGTCGGCCCATCCATTGCGGCACCTGTAGCGCGGCTTATGGCTGCCTTATGGCTTTTTACGGCTGTTCGCGGTGGCGCAGCACAACCTGCTCGGTGTCGGCGAAGTACTGGGCCAGTCGTTCGGCCATATACACCGAGCGGTGCTGGCCCCCGGTACAACCGAGCGCCACCGTCAGGTAACTGCGGTTGTCGGTCTTGAACGACGGCAGCCACTTTTCAATGAAGCTGCGAATGTCGCTCAGCAATTCGACCGCTTGCGGCTGCGCATCGAGAAACGCGATCACGGGCGAATCGCGCCGTTTGAGCGCACGCAGCCAATTATCTTAATAGGGTTTCGGCAGCCCCCGCACGTCTAAAAAAAAATCGGCGTCGAGCGGCACCCCCAGCTTTAACGAAAACGACTCGAAAAACAGCGTCAGCGGTGCGCGTTCGATTGCAATCAAGTCTTGGATCCAGCCGCGCAATTTGTTCGCGCTCAGATCCGACGTGTCGATCACGTGGCCCAGTTGCTGAATCGGCGACAAGCGCTCGCGTTCTTCCAGGATACACTCGATCAGGGTGCGGTGCGAGGATGGATTCTGATGGGGCCGGATCTGGTGCGATAGCGGGTGGCTGCGCCGCGTTTCGGAAAAGCGCGCCACCAGCGAATGGGTGTTGGCCGTCAAGAACACCACCTTGACATCATGTCCCAAGTCTTTGAGCAGCTTGACGTCGAGCGGCAAGCTGGCCAGCGAATCGGCGCTGCGCACATCCATCGCCACGGCAAGCGTGCGCGTGCCTTCGCTCACGAGCGTGCTAACGAGGTTCGGTAACAGGGGCGGAGGCAGGTTGTCGACGCAATAATATCCTGCGTCTTCAAGGACGTTCAGGGCGACCGATTTTCCGGAGCCGGAGATGCCGGTAATAAGGACTATATGCATGCTGTCAATGATACCGCAAGCGCGGCACGGCGTCATGCCCGGTCAGTCGCCGCTCATGGCTTGGCGCTGACGCTCCATGAATTCCTGCAGCGTGTCGATGCCGCGCAGCTGGAGGATGGTGTTGCGCACGGCCGCTTCCAGCAGCACGGCAATGTTGCGCCCGGCCGCCACCGGAATGACTACCTTGCGAATCGGCAGACCCAGCACGTCTTCGGTGGGGAACAGGAAGGGCAGGCGTTCGCCTTCTTCGTCGAGCGCGCTGCGGCGCACCAGGTGCACGATCAGTTTCAGGCGCATTTTGCGGCGCACGGCGGTTTCGCCGAAGATCGCCTTGATGTCGAGCAGGCCAAGGCCGCGCACTTCAAGCAGGTTTTGCAACAGGGCGGGGCAGCGCCCTTCGATCATGTTGGGCGCGATGCGCGACAGCTCGACTGCGTCGTCGGCCACCAGGCCGTGGCTGCGGGAAATGAGTTCCAGACCCAGTTCGCTCTTGCCCAGGCCCGATTCGCCGGTGATCAGCACGCCCACGCCCAGCACGTCCATGAATACGCCATGCATGATAATGCGCTGCGCCAGTTTTTTGGACAGG
>JANPCW010000645.1:0-4191 GCA_031431155.1 Janthinobacterium sp.
GCCAGCCATTGTCCGAGGCGGTTGACACGGCCGGTGGGCGCCATCACCGGATGCCAGGAACGATGGTTGTTGGTGTTGGAGGCCGGGGTACCGGTGCCTCCGTCATTGCCGAGGCTTACCGCGCCAACCGGTACCGCATGACTGAGCGGCGCCTGGAATTCCTTGGCCTGGTTGGTATAGCGCGTGAAGTTGGTGTGGCCGTTCGAGTTGATCGACGTTAGCCCGCTGCCGCCCAGCTCTGGCCGCATCGCCCCGTTTGGATAGACATTGTCGTCCTCGTAGCCGTAGTTGGAGTGGCATTTCAGGCAGATCTGATACTCGCGCGTGGCAAAGGCGGAGGTGGTCTGGGTGTCGACGCTGGTGCCGGGGTCGCCGCGCTTGACCGTAAAGCTCGACGGCATTGTCTGGAACGAATTGTTCGGGTAGATCGGCTCGACCCCCCACGATCCGCGCAGCACGCCGGAAATGATGTTGACATGCACGAAGCCGGCAGCATCCTCATGCCGGTGGGTGCCCGCCTTCTGAGCCGTGTTAGCGGACGTAAGAATGCCCGGCAAGCCGTTCTGCCCCTTGATCACCCGATGCGGATTATGGCAATCGGTGCATTCGGCATGGCGGTTCGCGAAGTTGGCCATGCCGGCGCCGAGCTTGACGCGCGATTCAAGCAAATCCTTGCCGCACTTGCCCGTCGGGTTCGGTGTATTGCTGCAATTTACCCCCCCCAGCAGGGTATCGTTAAAGGAGCCGCCGATCTCATGCACCTCGCCGCCGGCAGCGGCGATCGGCATATGCGAGGCAAGGGAAAAGTCACTCTTGATGTCCGGAATCGTGTTGCCGGTATTGGTGATGGCCGAACTGGCGCCGTTGGTGTGGCACTGGTAGCACGTCTCTTCGAGCGCAGCCTTGCCGCCCGATTTGGGGCTGCCGACGCCGTCGGTCCCTTCGCGCAGCAAGCGCCGCGCGCCCTGTATCGTGTGGGTATCGTGGCAATTCAGGCATGCGACCTGCCATACCGGCGGGTTCAGGTTGGCCGGCGCGTCCGACGAGGACGGAAATTCCCGCTGCTGCGCCGCCGCCGCCGTATAGGTCTGGGTCGCCACCTGGCTGTTGGCATGGGCCGAGAATGCCCACGATAGGCCGGCCTTGTCATGGCAGGCGAGGCAGATGATATCGCTGGGGCTGCTGAAATTGCCGCCGCTCGGCTGCTGCACCTGGAACCGGTTCATGCGCAGGAATTTGCCATTGCCGTTGCCGGTGCTGGTATCGCGCAGATGCGGATCGTGGCAGGTCGCGCACTGGATCTGGTTGTTTTCCAGCGGCAACTTGGGAGGCGCAGTGCCGCGCACGCGGTTGCCGACAATCGCGCCGTCGGGAGCGCGCAATTCGCCATCGTTGGTGGCCAGCGCGCTGTTATAGCTAAACGAAATCGGATGGTCGGAACTGAGGTCGATCCCCAGATCGCGGGTGAAGCCGGTCGTTACGGCGCCGCTCGGCATTTTGACCGGCGACGCGCCGCTGACCATCGGGATCGTGACATCCTTGGCACCGTTCAGCACGTTGACCTTGTCGATCGCCATGGTGCCATCGTGGCACGACAGGCACAGCTTGGAACCGCCGCCGGGCGCCGCCGCCAATTCAGCCGCGTTCGCTTCCAGCGAAGTCGATGCATAAGGCGTATACGTTTGACCGGACAGTTTGCGATTCCACAACGGCCCCAAGCTCGGTTCCGCATTGTGGGGCGTATGGCAAAACACGCACACCTGGGTTTCCGCACTGGCCTTGTTGACACGGAGCGGCACCTTGCCGCCGGACGGCGTGGTCGACAGATCGGGCGCCGCAGACAGGTTGTGCTTGGTGCCGCGCACGTCGGCAATTTTCTTCGCCTCCGTAATCTGCGCCTGCACAAGCGGCGCGGCCAGCATCAGGCAAGAAGCGATCAGCCCCGCCGCAAAACACGTTTGCCTCGACATCACGCCCCTCCCAGGAATTGAAATATGACGATCCGTCCATTGAACATGTCCGCCACATAGATTCGACCCTGCGGATCGCTCCAGACCCCTGCCGGCAAATAGAACTGGCCGACTTCCTTGCCGGTTCCGCCGATCGGCATCAAGAATTGTTTCTCATTATTGAACACCAGCAAATTATCATAGAAAGATTCCACCACATAGATATTGCCTGAACTATCCACGGTCACCCCTTTCGGGCGCGTGAAGTCACCGATCACCATGCCGCGCCGACCGAGCGTGCCGGCGGCCTTGCCTTGGGCATCGAACATCTGGACCCGGGCATTCATGCTGTCGGCCACGTATAACTTGTCGCCCGCGAACGACATATGGGTCGGAAAGTTCAACTCGCCATCGCCCTCGCCGCGCCGTCCGATCACTTCCAGCAGGCGGCCATTATCGTCGAATACCTTGATATCGTGCGCATGCGTGTCCGAGACGTAAATCCGGCCGCGCTTCGCATCGCGCGCCAGACCGGTGGGCCGCGTCAACTTACCCTGGCCGAAGCTGCCCAGCGGCTTGCCGTCGCGATCGAGACGAAACACCCGGCCCAACTCGGCATCGGCCACCAGGATCTGGCCGCCGGCGCCGATCGCAATGCCGATCGGCGTGACGAACTTGGTGCGTTCCAGCGCCCGGTCCCAGACCTGCAGTTTGCCGACCGACTGGTCGAACACAAACACCGCGTGGTTGCTGACATCGGTGACATAAATCCGGCCTTGTGCATCGACCGCGCCGCTTTGCGGCCGCTTCAAGGTCACTTTCTCTTCGAGTCCACCGACCAGGCCAACCAGCCAGTTGAACAGGCGCACGCCGGCATTGCGGTTGTTGGCTTGCTCCGAAACGAAATTGTCTTCGCCCAGCAACTGGCCAACATAACGGTAACGTGGCGTTTCCGGCGCGGCCGGCCAGACCGGGGCCATGCTTCCGGCCCGATGGCCAGGGTCGACCTGCATCACGTACTTGGTCTCGGCGCAGCCGGACAAGCACAGCAGGCACACGAGCAGGGTCAACGACGCCCGGTTGAGAAGGGAAGAATTGGCCTGTTCGTTCATGGCGCGGAGACTCGAAAGGTTTGGACGCGCGCCATGTCGGCCACATACAGCACGTCGCGCTCGATCCACAAACCGGTGATCCGGTTGAACGGCACTGCACCGCCGGCGCCAACGCTGGCCACCAACTGGCCGCCCTGATAGATCTTGAGCATGTTATCGAAGCTGTCGCTGACGAACACGCGATTGAAACGGTCCACCGCGATCGCCCCCGGCAGCTTCAGGCTGCCCTGGCCAAGGATGTAGCGATCGGCGCCATCGGTTCCGATCACCACAACTTGCTTGCCCAGGCGGTCGACCAAATACAAGCCGTCCGGTCCGCGCGCCATCGCCTCAAGGCTACGGGCCTGGTCCGACCGCAGCACCGACAGCACCCGACCCAAACTATTAAAGACCACCACATGGTTGTGCAAACTATCGGCTACCAACAGGTTGCCGCTGGGCTCGTCGAGCAGCACCGCCACCGGGCGCGCCATTTCGAACTCGTTGGCGAAGCTGCGCAGCAGGCGGCCATCGGCTGAAAAATGCAGCACCTGGCGCGCATTGGTATCGGCCACGTAGAGCGACATGTCGGGCGCAACCGCGATACCGGACACCCCGGCGGCGCCATACTTGGCGAACGGGGCCATGCTTTGCTGCGCGAGATCGTACAGGAAAATCTGGCGCCGCCCGCCATCGACGATGTAGATGTAGTTGTTGCGCGCAGCAACCGCGGTCAACGACAGCCATGGAACGAAGCCGGCCAAATCGGGCAGGCGCGCCATCGCGGAAAATGGGTTAACGCGCGCGCCCAAACGGGCGCCGGTCAGCGTGGTCCACGGGGTCAGCAGCGGCGCCTTGTTCGGGCTTTCGCCGGCCGGAGCCGGGCCCGACAGCAGCGCCGCGAACAGGAATATCAATCCTATGGGCAATGACCGGCAACGGTGTCCAAGCTCAGGTACTATTCTCATCGTTTCCTTGTGTCTGCCTAGTTGCGCCAGCCTGCTGTGCGTCTATCGGCAGTGTTCAACCGTTACCAGCGGCCGGGTCCCGCTGTCTCGTCGCCGCCATAGATGCCGCTCTTCAGACCGGGCTTGCCGGTATGGCACAGGTCGCAGTTCGCAGCGCCCCATGCAATCCGGTCGTTATGGCAC
>JANPCW010000646.1:0-2535 GCA_031431155.1 Janthinobacterium sp.
TTGAACAGCGCGGTCTTGCCGCTGTTCGGCGTACCTACGAGGGCAAAACGCCAGGCGCTGGTTTCCGTCGCGGTGGTCATTCGAGTTCCATCAACTCACAAGAATGGCCATCGCCTCGCGGCGGCGCAGCGCGATGGTGCAATCGTTGACCCGCACTGCGATGGGATCGCGGCCCATCGGCCCCTCATGCAGGATTTCGACCGTCGCGCCTTCAACGAACCCCAATTCCAGCAGGCGACGCTCGATCTCCCCGGCCGCGATGCCCGAATGGTCCGCGTCCACCTCGATCGCATCGATCTGGCCGCGGAATCCTCGCTGCTCCAGGCCCAACGGCTTGCGCTCTTGCGCTTTCACCGGCGCATGATTGTCGGCCATTTCGCGGTCCGGAGTTTTCAATAACACCCGGTTTCAAGTGGGCCAATCGCCTGAACCGGTCAAGTGAAAGCGCCTTCATAATCAGTAGCTTAGAACGATTGTAGGGAACTGTGCACTTCACAAACTATGCCAAATCAGCCCGGACTGAGAAGAACAAAACATGAACGATTCCATTCCCGCTATTCACAGTCTTAGGTTGAACTTGTGGATTTCCGTCGTCTCTTTTTCAGAGCCGGATCAGTGATTGGACCCGTAGAAATGGCTGCTTTTAGGGCTGTTTCGAAATCCAACGGGGCCAAGGAAATAGGTTGTAACGTTTTGTGACCTTTGGATCGTTTGACGCGAGCCTCTTTATTCTTTGACGCATTCCGCTTCATGCTAAGGTTCCACGGTGAAAGAGATTCGATCCCGGTAAGAACGATGCCCGTTACCAAGAGAGACATGAACGCTGTCGCTGCTGCGGTCGCCATCAAGGCCGTGCAAGACGCAGCTCGACAAGCGGCTGTCCAGGAGATCGGCGATGCCATCGTCGATGCGCTGGCGAAGCTTGGTTATACGCCGGCGAAGAGCAGCTTTGGCGTGAACGTTCCAGCCAAGGTGCGCAAGCAGGTCAAATTCACCATCCGACCCGGCACTGACGTTGCGCGCGTGGTTGACGTCATCAAGCGCTTTCCGGGCCGCAAGGGTCACGAACTGATTGTGCATCTCGCCGGGTCCGTCAAAGAGCGAACCATGCGTACAGCACTGCGTCGTCTGCGCGTTCGAGGATTTATCGAACAGGGCGAGGATGGCGGCTGGTACACAAAAGGAGATACCAAAATAGATCAGCCGAGCTTGAAGCTCGGCTGACAGAGACGGCGTGTGGCGAAATTGGCAAACGCGGCGGACTAGGACTCCGCCGGATTGTCCTTCACGGGGCATCCTTGCAGGTTCGAACCCTGTCACGCCGACGATCCCCCAGTCAACGATTCACAAGTTTCATTTTGGGACAACTCAATTCACTTTGCCCGTAGGCATCCGATACATCAGGCGACGGCCCTCTGCGCTCTTGATCGCCTCTACGGTGCGCTCACCATCTGTCACCTGACGATGGTTCCAGCGAAAGCTGAATTCATCGCAGTAGCGGTCCAAGTGCTGCTTCGAAACGTGATGGAACGAGCCGGTGATTCCGCGCTTCAACAGCGCGAAAAATCCCTCGACGGTGTTCGTGGTCGTGCCGTCCGGGCGCGCGTACTCGCCGATGCCGTGGTGAACGGTGCGATGGCCGCCAGCGTATTCTTTGCCGATGCCAGTGTATGGACGGAATTCATCCGTCATGATCGTGGCCGACCGATCAACGTTCTCGCGGATAGCCGCTTTCAAATTCTTGCTGTCCACGCGCGGCACCACAAACGCGCGGGCATGCCCGCCGCGCTCGACCAGCGCGACCACGGCTGGCTTCCACGTGCCTCTGCCTCCTTTGATGCGGGCAGGACGGCCATGACGTCCCTTGCGCGGCTTGCCGCCGACATAGGTTTCGTCCACCTCGACGATGCCGCCCGAACTGCCCAGCAGTCCGGCCATAGGTTCTTTTGCCATCGCGTGCCGAATCCGGTGAGCGAGATGCCAAGCCGAGCGATACGAACCAAGGCCAAGCTGGCGCTGCAACTGCAACGCAGAAACACCCTTCTTCGAACTGCACATGATGGCAAAGGCCATCAGCCATGTGCGGATCGGCAAATGACTGTCTTCGAGGATCGTGTCCACGGTGGCGGTGAACTGCTTTCCGCAGTCGTCGCCATGGCACTTGTAAAGGCCCGGACGGACGGTCTTGCCCCGCAGCTTGATCGACTTATCTGAGCCGCAGTGCGGACAGACGCGGCCATTAGGCCAGCGAATTTGCTCGAAATAGTCCCGAGCCTCGTCCTCAGAAAGCTTTGAAACTGCTGACAAATTCATACCAACCACCGTTTTTCGATGGTTCATTATGCTCTTTTAGAACCAGTTTGTCAAAGGCATAATTCCGCGTCAGTAAGAATCCCAACGCGTTTCAGTTCTGACACATACTGTCGGGCTGCCGCTTCCTGAACACTTAGATGCACGCCCAAAAACCGATCATCGATAGTGGCACTCGGCGTGCGTTGAAGGATGGCTCGCATACCCCACCAAACGGTGCTGGGA
>JANPCW010000647.1:0-1830 GCA_031431155.1 Janthinobacterium sp.
TGGCGACACCGCTCGATATCGATGCGCTAAACAGTGCCTATGACATCGATTTCGCCAGCTACTTTGG
The DNA here is from genome assembly GCA_031431155.1 of Janthinobacterium sp. Taxonomy (GTDB): domain Bacteria; phylum Pseudomonadota; class Gammaproteobacteria; order Burkholderiales; family Burkholderiaceae_D; genus JANPCW01. The sequence goes on from JANPCW010000647.1 coordinate 68, forward strand.
GCGCGAGCTGTCGCTCTTGCAGCAATACGTCGATGCCGGCCTGATCACCATCGATGCGGCGGCGATCCGGGTCACTGCGAAAGGGCGTCTGTTTGTGCGCGCGGTTGCCATGGTGTTCGACAAATACCTCGCTCAAGTGACGACTGCTACGTACTCCAAGTTGATTTAACGACGTGCCGCGTCACCCGGGGCCGGTTGTTTCTGAGCCTGATCCCGAGTGCCGCTATGCGTCTCCAGGTAAGACAGTACGGCCGCCAAGTCGGCCCCCCCCAGGCTTTGGTTGGGCATGGCGATGTTCCGGTATTTCTGTGACAGCGCCATAGCGATTGGGTCCCTCTCGGCGCGCATCTTGTCGGGCTCCATCATGTAGCGGGTGAGCCAGGCGCGCTCGCGCCGTGCCGTCACCCCCAGCAAGTCCGGTCCAGCCTTGTCGCCCTGTCCCACCGTGTGGCAGGCGCCGCAGCGGCTCTGGAACAGGTACTGGCCCGGGTCAAGTTCCAGCGGACGCGCTTCCGCATAGCTTTTTTGCAGTTTCGGATCTACCCGCCAGCCCAAGAAGCTGCCGATCGAGGCGGACAAAAATTCCGGGTTATCCACCGCCGAGTGGCGCATCCATTGCCCTGAAGGCTCGTTGCCAAGCATCAGGCTCGCGGTGTGGCCATCCTTGTTGGCAGAGTCGCTGCCACGGGACAAACCCAGCTTTTTGACAACCAGTTTGATGTCAGCCTCCTTGCCAGTCAAGAACAGCCAGCCGGGGCCGACATTGAAATGCTTTGCATAGGTTTTCAGCACCTTGGGCGTGTCGTGCTTGGGGTCGATGGTGATCGAATAGAAAAATATATCCTTTCCCATCTTGTCCCCGAAAATTTTCTGCACCTCGGCCATGCGCGCCGTTTCGAGCGGGCATTCGTCCTTGCAACTGGTGTAGATGACGTTGATCGCCACCGACTTGCCTTTTAGTAGATCGTCATAGAATTTGACCTTCTTTCCATCCTGCGTAATCAGCGGCAAGTTGGGAAAATAGTTCGCGCCATGGGAATCGTCGGCAATTGCAGGGCCGACGAATAGAGCCGAAACGGTGCAAGCGAACCATGCCACCTGTGCCGTCATGCCCACCCACCTTTTGGGTCCTAAAGAATTTAGCATGGTAATGAATCCATTGTTTTGTCACCGGGCTAGCCCGGGGCGCCGTGCGTACGGTCCGGATCGCAAGCGGGCGCCTCAATAGGCCGAGCTGCCAATCGTGCCTGATGCACCGGTGATCACCCCATTGGTGTCGAACGTGAGCGTAAAGACCGCGCGTCCCGATCGGGACTCAAGGCGCCCGGTCGCCGTATTCTGGGAAAATGGGAACATGACCTCGATTACATCGGTTCCAACCAACGGCCTGATCTTGGTCACCCGATAGTCGGCGACGTAGGCTGCCCGGCTCGTTAGTCCTACGCCAACCGCATCGAGGAAGGTAAAGTTAAGGATGACCTGCGGCCGGGCGGTCAAATTGGGATCCTTCGCCAAGGTGCTTTCGATCAGTATATTTGCATTACTGAACGAAACGGTCTCGGCCGTGCCCGCCGGCGGCGCCGTCACCGCGCTCGAAGCGGCAGCGGCGGTCAGGGTAGATCGGCCCACCGTCCCCGAGGCCAGCGCAACCACGACGCTTTGTGGCGGGTTTGCCGCGGCAATTTGCGCTTGGGTCGATGTACTACCCCATAGCAGCACACCTATCGTCGGGATCGCAACCAACACCCTGCGAGTGCCGCTTG
>JANPCW010000648.1:0-11859 GCA_031431155.1 Janthinobacterium sp.
ACGCGTTCGTCATTCCGGTGTTCGTGCGTAGCATGGGCGGGCTGCACGCGCAGCAAGGCTTCCAGGATCAGGAAGCGTTCGACCTGCTCTCCAAGAGTTTTCAGAGCGCGCAACTGGAAAGCACCGACGCCACCGTGGTTCTGGTCAGCTACGCCTACCATCTCGATGAGATCGATCGCATCACCTATAGCCAGATCAACGAAATGACGCGCGACGCGCAGGCTGCCATGAGCGGCAGGAAAAGTGCCGGCATCGCGGCCATCGAGCGTAGCTTTTCCGGCTGGCCCGCGAACCGGTTCGCCCCCGGCGATGCGGCGCTCGAAATCCGCTTCCTGTTGGGCTTTGCGCTAAAGTCGATGGACGATCCGTTCTACCAAATTCCGCAGGACGAAGCGGCCGCCGACGCTTACTTTGAAGCACGTGAACAGCGCTTCCAGCAATGGACCGTGCAGGCCGCGCCACTGGTGAAACGTTGCCTGGTGACGGGACGGGACGGGGGCGCGGACGGCAGCGCGCTCGACGTCAATTTCCTCTACCAGGATCTGTTTCATGGTGGGAAAGAGAGGGGCATTGCGGAATACTTCCTGCTGCAAATGATCTCCGAACTCAATGGCGCTCTGGGCGAGCAGGCGATCGCGCCGCACGCCACGAAGGCCGTGATCGGGCCGGCCGATGTCGGCCATGAGATGGTGCTGCGCGTGAACCTGTATGCAATCGCCGGCGGTGCGTTGCTCGCCTCAGCCGCCAAGCCGTTCGGGGAAACTGCCGATCTGCAGCTTGAGGCGGACGATGTGCGCGATGCGCTAATGGGCATCGGCGTCGACTCGTTCTCGCTCGCGCTGCAATTCGATGCCAATGGCGCCCCAGTCGATGTGCGTCCCTTCAATTAGCGAAGGATCGGCAATCCTGTGAAAAAGCAGCGTCAGAAATCGGTGCGGGTGGCACTGGTCGGCTTTGGTTTTGCCGGTCGCAGCTTCCATGCGCCCTTGATTTCGGCCACACCCGGCCTTGCATTGTCGGTGATCAGCACGCGCTTGCAAGGCGATAGCGCGGCGGCGCTTTACCCGAACGCGCAGCGTGTCGCCGATGCGCTGGAGGCGGTGCGCCATCCCGAGGTCGATCTGGTGGTGATCGCCTCGCCCAACGGCTCACATGCGCCGCTGGCCGAGGCCGCCCTGCGCGCCGGCAAGCACGTGGTGGTGGACAAGCCGTTCACGCTGACGCTGCGCGAGGCGCGCGCGCTGGCCGCCAGCGCGACGCAATGCGATCGCTTGCTGTCAGTGTTCCAGAACCGGCGCTGGGACAGCGATTTTCTGGGGATTGAACGTGCAATCGCGGACGGGGCGGTGGGCGATATCGTCGAGTTTAGATCTGAAATCAGCCGCTTTCGTCCGCAAATTCGCGACCGCTGGCGTGAGCGCGCGGGCGCCGGATCCGGGCTCTGGTATGACCTCGGCCCGCACTTGGCCGATCAAGCGATTCTCTTGTTCGGGCCGCCCGATACCGTCTCGGCCGACCTGCAGATCTTGCGCAGGGACGGTTCAGCCGTCGACTGGTTCCAGGTTGTTCTTGGCTACGCAGGCAAACGGATCATCCTCAGTTCCAGCATGCTGGCGGCCGATGCGGCGCCGCGCTTCCTGGTGCGCGGCACCAAGGGCAGCTTGCAGAAGCGTGGTGGCGACGTGCAGGAAGCCCAGCTCATCGCCGGCGGCCGTCCCGGCGGCGCCGGATGGGGGCGCGACCCCGATCCCATCCTGTGGGTGGATGGGAACAGCGCCGCGGCCGAGATCGCGGTCCCGGCAGGTAACTATTTGAATTTCTATATGGCGATGGCCAACGCCATTGCCGGCGCCGGTACCGTGCCGGTCACGCCGGCCCAGGCCTGCACCGTGATGGCCGTGCTCGAAGCGGGGCTCAGCTCGGCGCAATCAGGGCAGCGCGTGGCGCCGGACTATACGGCTGCCGAACGTGCTACGTGGGGCGAACTTGGGACGATTCAGTCAGGCTTTGTTGGGCTGCTTGTTTGATGGACTGTTGTTTTTCGTGCGTAGCCATGGCTGCGAGGAAGACCTTGAACATCAGGCCGCATACGAATGCGGTCAGTGTGATGGTGAAGAAGACGGAAACCAGCCAATTTGCCAGAGAGTTGCCACTATCGAGTATGACCGGGCGATAGAGTGTCACCCCACCAATGACGACCCAGTGGCTGAAGCAATAGAAGCAGGAGAACAGATGGCCGAGCATCGCGTGCAGCTTTCCCGCGAAGGCGCGCCATGGCGCGAAGATTTCCGTCTGGGTGACGGTCATGGCAATGCTGGCGGATGCAATCGCGATAGCCAGGCATTGCCAGAGGGCGTCGAGCCCGTGGATGGCGTTCAGTTCATTCATGTGGATACTCTCTCTGTGTCAGGGTTGCTAGAAGTCGTAAATATGAGCGTCATTTGTTGGCACATTGGTAGGTGTGGTTCACGGCCGCCTTCAGGCTCTTCATGTGCTGACTGAAATCCCGTGCGAGATCTGCTAACGACACTTCGTCGAGCCGGGAGATCAATCGCGCCTCGGCTTCACGAAAGGCATCATCCAGCGCGTGGTTGACCACCTTCTCAACCAAACACTCAGTCTGGTCCGTGCGGTTGGCCATCGCAAACACAGTGGGCGAACCGACCGCGCGATAGATGTCGAGTAGGGTCACCCGGTGTAGGTCGCAGGCGATTGACCATCCGCCGCCATGGCCCTTCACCGAAACGACGTAACCACTGTCACGCAGGCTGGCGAGCACGCGTCGAACGACGACGGGATTGGTGCCGAGGTAACGCGCCAGCTCTTCGGATGTGAGCGGGGATTCGTTATGCGCCATGTGCAGAAGCAAATGGAGGACGGAAGATAGCTTGCTGTCTCTTTTCATGCAACAAGTAATATTACATGAAATGGCCGCTGTCAAGCCGTGCCTGCGTTGCCTTGGGCGACCATCCTTTGTAGATTAGACGCTGAACCTCTAGTGTTGAGTGCTCACGAACGGCGTTACCGACAAGCAGTCGTGACTGACCACTTTGTCCGATGACCTGCAGGTCACTTGTTGCTGTCGAATGACCGCAACGGATCGAAACTCCCCGTTGACCACCAAAAGCTGAAAGACGTTTGTCAGCCTTTTGCGGTCACAACAATCGCGGCGGTCTTAACGTGCTTTTGCGGCGCCCCTATGGGTGAACCGCGTTCTTAGTCACCGTGACCCGGCTGATAAAAAATTCACCGCCCACGACCGTTCGGTGCGGCACGCCGGCCACGCTAAATCCCGGGCCGCCCTCATCGATCCAGGATTGCGCCAGCGCATCGAAATCCTGCGCCGACAGGCGCAGCATCTGCGCCGTGATCACAAAGCGCGCGCCGTCTTTCTGTTTGTTGACAAAATCGTCGATCCCAGCCATCGCCACGCCTCTTTGTCAGCGGTCTGCTGTGAACAATTTATCGTAGGCTGCCAGCAGCGTCTGGTGCATCGGGCTGCCTTGCATGTCGACGCCCAAGGTTGCAAGACCAAAGAAGCGCTCGCTGCAGTCGAGCAAGGCGTCGGCCTGGCGCACCGATTCGGCGCCGTACAGCAGGGTCAGGAAACGGCGGTAGTCGCCGGCAACCTCAAGATTGAGGATGCTTTCAATGCAGCGGTACACCAGCCGGCGCGTCGGATCCAGATCCTTGAAGTGGTGGATCCAGTCGCAGCCTTCGCGGATCGCTTCTTGGTCGCCCACCGCCAGCGCCAGCAAGGTTTTCAGTTCGCCGATGCGCAACTGCTTCCATGGCGTGCCCACCGGAATGGCCAGGCCGAGAATTTCCCACAGCGGCCGTTCGTCGTTCAGATTCATCGTCTGCAAGTCCGACAGCAACTCGGCCGCTTCCTCTTCGGTGAGGTCGGACAAACGCACCAAGGCCGGACGGATCACGTTGCCGACGCTATTGTTTTCCCATTCCAGGTCTTCCACAGGGTAGATCTCGGACATGCCCGGTACCAGGATGCGGCAACTGCATGCGCCTTGCTCGCTGAAGTCGGACACATAAATGTCCTTGTCCTCGGCGTGGATGCAGTTGACCAGCCAGTGGTAATCCTCTTCGGTCGTGCTGCTGAAGTTCCAGTCGGCGAACGGGAAATCGGGCGTGTCGCCCATGAAATTCCAGCTGATCACGCCGCTCGAATCGACGAAGTGGATTTCCGGGTTGGCGACGGCGCCAATTTCATCCATGTCGAAACCGGGTTCGGGAAAGCCTTCCAGCGATGACAGTGCGCGCCCTTGCAGCAATTCGGTCAGCGCGCGTTCCAGCGCGATCTCGAAACGCGGGTGCGCGCCGTAGCTGGAAAATACACCCTGGTCCTTGGGATGCACCAGCGTCACATTCATCACCGGGTAGCGCCCGCCGAGCGAGGCATCCTTGACCAGAATGCCGAAACCGGCCACGCGCAAACCCTTGATGCCGGCGGCAATATTGGGGAAGCGGGCGATTACGGCATCCGGCACTTCCGGCAGGCACAGGCCTTCGCTGATGATGCGGTACTTGATGTGGCGCTCGAAGATCTCGGGCAGGGCCTGGCTGCGCGCCTCCACCATGGTATTACCGGCCCCCATGCCGTTGCTCACATAGAGGTTGCCAATGAGATTGACCGGGAACCAGGTTTTGTCGTTGGCGCGCAGGCGCAGGTAGGGCAGGGTGCAGATACCGCGCTCGACATTGCCCGAGTTCAGGTCAACCAGGACCTCGCCGTCGATGGCGTCGTCGGAGTTATAAAACGCGTGCAACTCGGGGTTGAGCATTTCCGCCGGCCACTGGCCGTCGGCGCTCGGCGCAAACCAGCGTTCTTGCGGATAGTGGACGAACGGGCGCTTGGCGCGGGTCTCGCTCAGGTGAAAGTGGGTCCAGAAATAATGGGTGCCGAGGCGCTCGAAGAATTTGCCGTACGCGCTGGCGCGTGCCGCCAGTTCGGTCGCCCCTTTGCCGTTTGAAAACAGCATCGGGCAATCGTTGTCCTTCATATGCACCGACCAAATGCCGTCGACTTCGTGCAGCCAGGCGGACTCGTTGAGGTCGAATCCGCGCGCCGCCAGCTTTTTCTGCATGGTGGCGATAGTCGATTCGAGCGAGACATCTTTGCCGGGGATAAAGCTTTCGGTTTGCATACGAGTTTTCTCTGAGATTAAATAGGGCCGCGACTGTATAACACCATTGCTGCCGCCTATTTTCTCTTGAGCGTGTGCGAGCACGCCGCCCGGCCGTTGGCCGATGCGGCGCACCCGGATTGCACCTTAGCGCTGCGCCATCGGCTCAGCCACATAGATTTCCACGCGGCGATTGCGCGCGCGGCCGGAATTGTCGTTGTTGGACGCGATCGGTTCGCGCTCCCCGCGACCTTCAACCACTACTCTGGTTTGCGATACGCCGCGCATGGTCAGATAGTCGCGGGTGTGGGCCGCGCGCTCCACCGACAATGGATCATTCACAGAAGCGCTGCCGGTATTGTCGGTATGACCGATGATACTGACGGTCGTCGCCGGATTCTCGTTCAGGCTGCTGGCGAAACGGTCCAGGATCGGGCGGAAATTGCCCTTGATGTCAGCCCGGTTGGTGTCGAATGAAATGTCGCTTGGAATCTCCAGCTTCAGGCGGTTGTCACTGGTCTGGCTGACCTGGACTCCGGTGCCCCGGGTGGCGCGCTCCATAGTCGCTTTTTGCTCTTGCATACGCTTGGACCAGATATTGCCGATCACAGCGCCTGCCGCGCCGCCGAGCACGGCGCCGCCGGCAGCGCGGTTACCGCCGCCGCCGCCCGTAGCACCGCCGAGGATTGCACCCAATCCCGCACCGATACCGGCACCGGTTGCTGTGCCGCGCTGGGTTTCGGACATGTCGGCGCACCCGGTCCCGGCCAAGGCCAAGGTCAGTGCGGCGATCATTGTGTAGATTGCTGTTTTACGCTGCGTGTTTTTCATGGTGATTTCCTTTGCGTTCAAAGTAAGTGATGTGCCTGGTTCGGTCGGCGCCGCAGCCTCAAGAATAATGCCAAGCCCGCAACGATCCAATATTATCAAATGGATCGTGCCGGCTCAAGCTGGACCGGCACACGCATCAAATTTGCGGACGCCGGGAACTGAATCTTGGCTTGCTATACACCTCGACCGCTGATCAGGCGCAATAGAACCATGACCACGGCAACGACCAGCAAGATGTGAATAAAGCCGCCAATGGTATAGGAGGTCACCAGGCCAAGCAGCCACAGGATGAGTAGAACAACGGCGATTGTATAGAGCATGATATGTCCTCACTATGTAATGTTATCATTTAAGTAATTCGGTCCAAGCTTGGGATTCACCAAACCTGCATCGTGATGATCATTATCCGTCTCGCTTGCCTGGATTTCTGTACGGTAGCGAACACATAGAAAAAACATTACAACAAACTCAAGTGGCAGACCATTCCTTGGTGGCATGCGGCATCCCCCAAATCCGACGCGGGGAGTCTATAGAATGGATTTCAGCAACGTAATAAATTGTCGGGCGTCATTAAACATCATGCTTATTTCAGTGCTGATGATGAATAAGGATGCCTGAAATGCAGCAGGATACCTGTCGAGCAGTTTCCTGCATTGCTCATCATATAAGTTGATGATGAATTTTCGAGTGCAAATTAGCGTCGATGCAATACCAAGAAGCGCGCCGGCGAATATATCGGTTGGATAATGCAATCCAAGATAAACCCTTGGTAACGCGATAAAAATCAGGACGTACACGAAAACAAACGAACCCACGGTTTTTGAAATGAGAAAAATTCCCGTGGCGAGGCTGAAGAATAACGCCGCATGGTCGCTTGGAAATGAGTTCCAATCAAATAAGGACAGGTTTCTTTGCAGCGGCAGCCCAATGTACGCATGGTGGGTTAAAGCAGCGTTTGCAAACGGCCGCGGTTGATAGGGGGCAAGGTTATTCGCAAATCTGGCGATGAGAACGGCAACAATGCATCCGGTCACGGTTGCAATGACAATCCGACGAGTATTCAATTTTTCTTGGCCTTCCTTGAACCAGAAAAACCAAAGCAATCCCATGATGGGGAGACCTTTGAGTAAATGCGCCCCTTCCAGATACTGTACGAATTGATTGAAATGCGCCGAAACAGCGGTGTATTGACCGAGCCAATTGATTATTTCGATATTAAAAAAATTATTCCACATTCAGCACCCATTTTTATTTCAAATAACTCAGTGAAGGGCTGATGCCGGGAGCCGGCTCTACGCGATCTGTTGTCGTCAAGTTTTTGATCAAGTTCACCGACACATCGATAAATTACGATACGGACAGGTAAGCCCTCGGCGTTCTCAAGACCAAGTGCAGCTTATTTTCCTGAATTCGTTCTGGTGAAAATTGCGCCATTTTGGGGGCCTGCACAGTATCTTGGACCTGCGGCGCAGCGTCAATTCGGTATTTGTAATACCTTGTAACGATAGGGCAAACTTGAGGGAAGGGAGCGCAGGGGCAGAGCTAGAGAGGCTTGGATGAGTCGAGTGCGCGCAGCGCACTCGTGCTGCGGATTCCGGGAGCTGTTAGGGCTTGCCGTAGTCCATGGGCATGAACTGCAGGCGCTCCCACGGGAAGCCATCCAAAATGGCGTAGGAAGGCTTGCCGCCGAACAGGGCGATATACGGGTCGATTTTTCCCAGTGCCGTGTACGATCTTGGGTTCTGCGCCCGGATCGACACTGCGCCAGCCCTGTCCCAGACAACGAACCCGTATTTCTGCGCAGCTCTTGCAATGATCTTGCCTGCATCGCTCATGCCAAGCGCGTCGACATTGACGCCGGGGTCCAGACGAAAACGTAGCCCTTGTGGGATGCGATTTGGCGCGAGCTTGGGGTTTTTTCCGTCGGACCGATTGGCAGGCCAGGACACCACGCCGGAAGCTTCTGTTTCCACCAAAGAAATACCGATTGCATGGCGAATTTCGCCACGGGTCAATTCCTCCGCCGTGATTTGCCCGCCCAGGAACGGCAAGCCGGTCGCGGTCGTTCCATATGGATGAGGCCAGGTCCCCGCGTTGGTGGCGGTGGCTTGCATCCGTCCACCCCAGCAAGCTTGCCATTGGCCCGATACTTTGCGGGCCATCCAAAATTCCCATATCGTATTTGTCGATGGCTGGTAAATCGTCATTTCGCGATCTACGCCATCGGCATGCACAGCGTAAGAGGGGAGCGGCACCTGCTCCCACTGTGCCTCTAACGCCGTTTCCGGAAACGCTTTGTTCTGGCAATTCGAATAGCTCACCTTGGTCGTTGGTGCGTCTGCGGCAGCGATAAACACCGGGCTGGCGTGCGCCAGTGTATTGATGTTGACGGTACCGAAATGGGCTTGTTTTTGTCGCAAGAATTCGATCACGAAACGGGCAGAATTGGCGTGCAGCGGCGCATTGGCCGGGATCGGGGAATACCAAAAACTCGTGGGTGCGAATACGGCGTCGGTGAGCACGGGTGAGGTCGCGCTGGGAATTGGTGTGGGGGGCGGTGCTGGGGTTGGTGCTGGCCTTGGTGCCGCGGCCGGTCTCGCTGACGGAGCTGCTGCTGCTACCGGGACGTCGGTCGGATTCTGCTTTTGGGGCTCATTTCCATCTGTTCCGCCCCCGCACCCGAGCAAACCTATCGAGAACGATACGCCGGTCAGAAACGTCGTGGAAAATAAAATCGGATTGGAGGTGATTCTAGCGTGAAGGTTTGTCATCCGTTCAAAATACATGTAACTCCTTATAACACTTCTCTTTTAACACTTCTCTTTTGCTTTCCATAGCCGACTTCGGCAAGGCAATTTTCGAACCCAGTGGCGGCGTGAACGCCGACACCGGATTCGCAAGGTGCCGGGACGTGTCACGCGCCGGCGGGGGGCGCTGCCCCCGCGCAATTTGCCGCAATTACCTGCGCGAGTGGATCACACCGTCGACGACACGGACTTTGTCGCCGTTGTTCCAGCCCGGTGCGTCGGTCTGATTGATGGTGCGGGTCGAGCCGTCATCCAGGCGGATCACGATTTCATAGCTGCGGGTAGCATTGACGCGGCCCTCGATCTGGTTGCCTGCGACAGCGCCACCGATCGCGCCGGCGACCGTCGCGAGATCCTTGCCGCGTCCGCCGCCGATCTGATGACCGAGCAAGCCACCCACCACCGCGCCGCCGGCAGCGCCGACGCCGCTGCCTTCGGCGCGCTGATTAATGACGCGGGTTGACTCGATCACGCCGCAATTGGCGCAGTGACGTTCGACTGGCGCTGCGGCCGCGACATGGACCGGCGCTTTGTGGGGCTGATGGCGCGGCGCTGCGTTAATCTGACGCGCCGGCGTTTGGGGGATCATTTGCGGAGCCGGTGCCGGAGCTGGAGCGACGGCCAACCTGTCCGCCTCGGTCAGGGCGCTGCCGCCCCCGTTGCCGCCGATCGAGGTCGGGATCCAGCCCATGATGGCCGCAATGCCGACGGCGCAAAACAGGACGATGGCGATGCCGGCGATGATCATCATCGGGTGCGCCGCATGCTTGGTGGGGCTATGGAGGGGAGTGTTCATGGATTTTCCTTTTGCTATGGGGGTGCAGAAATGGTTGAGGTTTACAGATATACACATCGCATTTCGTGACCGTATTTTCCCTCTGGCACGATTTCCGTTCCGTGCGTCACCGTACATACAGTAAAAATAATTGCCGCTACTCTCAGCCTATGCTTTTCGTCTTGTAAATTCAGGATTGATAAATAAAGCGGCTCGCCCGGCGTTTCAACAGAGATGCCCGGTATGCAGCGCATTTAAAGGGTACACCCACCAATGTTCGCTATCGGCTCTGATCTTCAGGTAGGGCGCCAGCCCGCTTGCCCGCCCGCGAAAGGGGCGCCATGAGTGCCACTCCCCGCGACCATCTGCAAGAGCACTCCACGCGCGCCGTGGCGCGCAGGCCGGCACAGGAACCGGCCATGCGCAATCGATTGCTGGGCGCATTGCCGCCTGCTGAGCTGGAACACTTGCGCCGTGCGATCGATACCGTCCAGCTCAATGTTGGGGCGGTGCTATGCGAACCGGATGAGCCGATCCAATCTGTTTATTTTCCCAACGATAGTTTGATTTCACTGCTGGCCGTGGCCGAGGGCCGCATGACGCTTGAGGTCGGGCTGGTGGGCTGCGAAGGGATGGTCGGTGCTTCGGTCGCGCTTGGGCACGACGTGGGGCAGGTGCGGGCCGTGGTGCAGCGCTCGGGCAGCGCCGTGCGCATCGATAGCGCGTTGTTTCGGGCGCAATTCACGCAGAATCCGTCGCTGCAGCGTGTGTTGTACCGCTATACCAATGCGTTGCTGGCCCAGGCTACCCAAATTGCTGTTTGCAGCCGTTTTCACGTGCTTGAGGCGCGTCTGGCGCGTTCCCTGCTGATTACGCGTGACCGGCTCCAGTCCGATAAATTTCACCTGACGCACGAATTCCTGGCCCACGCACTGGGCGTGCGCCGGGTTGGGGTGACTAAGGCGGCGAGCGCACTGCAACAGCAAAAACTGATTAACTACAGCCGCGGCAATATCGAGATTGTCGATGCGGCTGGCCTGGTTGCCGCATCTTGCCGTTGCTACGAGATCGTCAAAGATGCCAGTACGGGTGCGGTGGCTAATCAATTCCTTTAACGAACTGCGGACGAAAAAAGGAGCGCCCCGGCATGCCGGGGCGCTCCTTTTTTAAAGCTGCGCCGTATTTACTTCCTAGGCTTGACCTGGTTGCCGATGACGCCGCCAACGGCAGCGCCGCCGATGGTGCCGACCGCGCTGCCGTCGGTGAGCACGGAGCCGGCCACCGCGCCAACCCCGGCGCCGATGGCGGTATTCTTATCCTGGCCCGACATGCCGGCGCAAGCGCTCAATGCCAGCATGGCTGCAATCGCTGCAAGGGTTTTTAATGTATTCATAAATGCACCTCTTGATGTAGTGGAAGGTTTAAAGCGGGCAGCGCGCTGCCCGGTTGACCGGCGCAGCGATGCGCCGGTTTGATTACTGCTTGATGCGGATGTCGTTCTTGACCGATTTCACGCCATTGACGCCGCGTGCTACCTGGCTGGCAGTCGCAATGCTGGCGGACGATGAAACAAAGCCGCTCAGCTGAACCACGCCTTTGTACGTCTCAACGTTGATCTCTGCTACTTTCAACGTTGGTTCGTTCAGGATCGCCGCTTTCACGCTAGTGGTGATGGTTGTGTCATCGATATACTCACCGACCGTCTCTTTTTTTGTTGTTGAAACGCAACCGACGACGGTTGTCAACATGAGGGCGGCGACGAGGGTGGTGGCAAATTTAAAGTTCTTCATTTTTATTCTCCTGAGTTTTGGGGGGTGTTTACCGTGCGATCCGCTGGCTTGGACTCGCACCGTTGACGTAAGAGTAAGGCTGTTGCTTTCTAGGGTCTGTTCGCTACCGCACGTAAGAAAGAAAAGTTTAGGCATCGGGAAAAACACCGCGCTACCTGGCAGCCGGGCGGGGCGACTTTTTGACCCTGGGCCTTGCGCGGTAGGTATTGCCCGGCGCCGGGGCGACCGGCGTCACCCGTGCCTGCGCCAGCAACTTGGCGCATTCGCTGTTTTCGCCCGGGCCGGCATTGACCAGCGGCAGCAGGGCGGCCACCGGCGCCAGCGCGGCCAACGCCAATGCGCCGCCCGCGCGCAGCGCCAGCACGCCCTTGTCGACGCTGACATTGGGGTCCTTGAACGTGCCGCGCACATACAACGGGGCGCGCAGCGAAAACACACGCAAGCCCTTGGTGCTCGGTTTGATCTTCAAGTCCAGTTGCTCGTTGATCAGGCTGATGTTGCCAGTGACATCGATC
>JANPCW010000649.1:0-5701 GCA_031431155.1 Janthinobacterium sp.
CAGCGAGTAATACGAGAACTCGATGAAATGAGTGAATTTCTCGAAGACGGCCTGATCGATGATGTGCAGCTGCGTGCGCACGTTCGATTGGCGCTCCAGTTGCTGCAACCGTTCCCGATGCTCGTCCGATGCTGCGAATGCAAACACGTGGAAGGTGAAATGAACGCCGGGATTGTGCAAAAGGATGGAAGCGATGGTCGCTCCCATGCTGCGGAAATAATGGTTGTCGACGCAAAAAGCGATATGGAACGACGCATCGGCCGCATGGCGGCCCGGGTCGGACAGTACGGTCGAGTCAGTGCTCATTCAATGCCTTTCATTACCTGTTCCACGGTGATGGTCTTGACCCAATCGCGCCGCCGCGCGCTCAAGATGACGGTACTGTTGTCTTGGTCCAGCGGCACCCATTCCGGATTTTTTTGGCGCATCATGGCGATCACGGGGACGTGCACCGCATTGGCCAAATGCATGACTGCAGTTTCGACCGAGATGATCAGATCGCATTTTTGCATGATTGCAGGCAGCTCGAAGAAATTCTCTTCTGCGCTAAACAGTTCCGTGTTCTTGAGCGCATAGGCGGCGAATACGGCGCGCGCGTTGGCCAGCTCATTGGGCGCCGCATTGACGATAAAGCAGGCGTCGCGCAAACCGTCCTGCTGGCGCATGGCCGCGATCAATTGCGCCACCCGTTCCAGCGGCCAGCAGCGCTTCTTGGTCTTGGCAAACGGATTGATGAAGACGAGCTTGCCGGTGCGCTCGGCGAAGCCCCATGCCGCCAGCTTGGCATCGGCATCGCGCATCCACTGTTCGGGAATCATCACGAACGGGAAGCGCGCCGCGGGCACGATCTCGATTCCACACAGCTGGCGGAACCAGTCGGCGTATACAGCGCTGATGTGCTGCGGATCGTTCCGGTCGACCGAATAGGGCGGAATCGTCGCATCGAGCTTGCGGTATGCCAGCAGATGGTGCAATTGAAATAATCCGACCGGCGCTTTCATGCCCACCACGAAGGCGCCGCCGGCAATCGAGCGGGCCAGGGCGGCGTAGCGATGCGGGCGCAGCGTGGCCAGCGACACCACGATCGGGTAGGCCTCGCGCTGGGCCTCGGTGATCGATTCCCGATACAGCTCCGGGCTGTAGGTGCGGTCATAGACCTTGTGAAAGAATGGGCAGGCCTCGACCCAGTCGTAGAGCGAGTATTTCTTCAAGTGCGGCCATTGCGACGGGTCGCCCGTGCGCCGCACTTCGTCTACCCACAGGTCGATCCGCAGGTGTGGATAGGCCTGTGAGAATGCCTGAAAGCAGTTCTGGAGATACGTAAAGTCGCCCAGCGCGAGATGGGCGATAAACAGAATCTTGTTCGATGTACGGAGCAGTTCCGGCGCGATCAGCGGCCCTGTCATATGGTTTTTTGCAGCATGCGGTCGCAGTCTGTGGTGGTATCGGTTCGCAGCCCTCGATGGCTTGCCGGAACGCTGTCTTCCTGCGCCCGCAGCAGCGACCAGAGGATGACCAGCATGAATCCCAGGAGCATGACGCCGTTGTTGTGCGTCAGAAAAGCCTGGGTCAGTCCAAAGCACATGTAATTGACGATGAGCAGTACGCCCGCAAGTGCATAGGGACGGACTGCGTGATTCTCATCTCTGACCCGTCGTGCGAACAGCACCAGCGGAACCAGGTACAGCGCCAATAGTGCGGCCAACCCGGGTAGGCCGCGCTTGACCAGCGCATCAAGGTACTCGTTGTGCAAATGGGTGTGCACCTGCAGCCCCGCCCTGGCCTTGCCCGCTGCGACCAGGCTTTCGGTCTGTTTGATATAGCCGTCCTTGCCCCAGCCCAGCCAGGCGTGCTCGGGAACCAGCACCAGTGCGGTACGCCACATTTCCAAGCGGATGCCGACCGACGTGGTGGCATCGCCGGACACGAAATAGTCCCGCGTTTCCTTGACCGCATCCTGCACCCGCGCCTCCATCGAGAGCCGGGGCACGGTATCGAGCACGGCAACCAACACCAGCATGGCGCCAAGGCCAACTGCGAGATGGCGTCGGTCTAGCGCGCCACCGTAACATCGGTAGGCCACCAGCAATACCACGGGAAGGCTGATCCAGCTGCCGCGGCTGCCGGTGATAAAGGCACCCAGCAATCCGAGGGCGATACCGCCTGATAATAAAGTTGACCAAAATACGGCGCGGCGCTGTGAAGCGGCCCAGCCGATGCCGGCAATGCAAGATACGGCGAGCAACATGCAAATATTGCCAAACTGAATCGGATTGGTGAATCCATCCGCGCGCGTGCCGCCCGCCGAAAAAATCTGCCATGCTGCGAACAGACCCGAGGAAATCGCACCGACAGCAACACCGCCCCAAAAAAAACGCGGGATCGGCGGAAAAACCCGCAACAGGAACAAAACGGGAATGACCAGCAGAAATCGTAGCGGACTGTCGTATTCCCTGAGCGGCGCGCCATGCACAGCATTGGACAGGCTGGCGACCAGAAAATAAAAGACCAGCACTGAGATCAATGCCACTTCTTCGCGTTGCAGCGCGGGCCCGCCGCGCCGTCGCAGCAGGACGACGCTGCCGGCCAGCAGCAACACCGCGCCGGCTGAGAATCCAGTGGGGACGACGAGCGCAATTGCCGAAAAAAGAAAGACGGCGATAGACGTATAAACAACCATTCAGAAATCCTTGATTTACCGTTTCCCCCGAAAGGAATGCAGCATAAATTTGCTTTCATTCAACTTAATCGGCCCACATTATACCGCCATTGAATCCACGGAAACTCGGTCCCGGGTCGTAAATCTGGCAATCGTGGCGTAGGGCGGATGAGCGCCGGTGACCGGCCGCAATCCGCCAAATTGTGCAAGCAGACGGCGGATAACGCTGCGCTCATCCGCCCTACCCTGCAGGACGCGTTACATGCGCTGCGCCTGCCCCCCCCGCAATCAGTACTCCACCGCCACTTCCTGTGCGCCCAGCATCTGCTCGAGCGCCGCCTGCAAGGCGTCGGACGGCGCCACCCGCCACGCGTCGCCAAAGCGCAGTACGCAGTCGACGCCCTGGGCGTTGACGCGCATTGCCACCGGCAGCCCGGTGTCGGCGCGATGCGGCTGCAGCACTTCACAGATCCGGGCCGAGGCCACCGTCGCCGGCAAAAACAGACCCAGCTGCTGCCCGTACTGGATGCGGGCGGCGACGATGTCGAACACTTTTTCGGCCGCGATCCGCAAGCCGCCCGAGAAGCGGTCTTCCGATACCTTGCCCACCACGGCCAGGAATTCGTCCTCCTTGAACATGCGCTTGTTGGCGTCGAATACTTCGCTGTACACAGTCACTTCGACCACGGCGCTCTTGTCGTCCAGGCTGACGATCAGGATCTTGCCGCGTTGAGTCATCTGGGTGCGGATGCCGACGATGATGCCGGCCATCATGCGCGGCTCCCGCGACGGGTCCAGCTCCGACAATTTGGTGCGCGCGAACCGGCGCGCTTCCGGGGCGTAGGAATCGAACAAGTGGCCCGACAGGTAAAAGCCGAGCGCGATTTTTTCTTCGGTCAGTCTTTGCTTGTCGCTCCATGGCGCGGCCTTCACGTAGTCGGGCGGCGCCACCATGTCGCTGTTGTCGTCGCCGAACAGGCTGACCTGGTTGGCCGCTCTGGCGTCCTGCTCGGCACACTCCATCGCGAACGCGACCGATGCCAGCAGGATCGCGCGGTCGAGCTTGAAGCAGTCGAAGGCACCGCCGCGGATCAGCGAATCGATCGTGCGGCGGTTGATCTGGCGCTTGTCGACCCGTTTGCAGAAGTCGAACAAACTGGTGAACGGCCCGCTGCTGCGCGCCGCGACGATGGCCTCGATCGCGCTTTGCCCCGAGCCCTTGACGGCGCCCAGGCCATAACGGATTTGCGTGACCCGCTTGCCGGTGACCGATGGCGCCGCGCCATCGGGCGTGAAGCGGTAATCGGACAGGTTGATGTCGGGCGGCAGCAAGGTCAGGCCGCACACGTCGATTGCATCCTCGACCAGGATCTTGATCTTGTCGGTGTCATCCATCGCCAGCGACAAGTTGGCGGCCATGAACGCTGCCGTATGGTGCGCCTTCAGGTAAGCGGTGTGATACGACAGCAGCGCGTAGGCGGCCGCGTGCGACTTGTTGAAGCCGTAGCCGGCGAACTTTTCCATCAAGTCGAAGATCTCGTCGGCCTTGGCTTCGGACAAGCCGTCCTTGGCCGCGCCGTCGCGGAAGATCTGGCGGTGCTCGGCCATCTCCTCGGCTTTTTTCTTGCCCATCGCGCGGCGCAGCATGTCGGCCCCGCCCAGCGAGTAGCCGCCGACTACCTGCGCCATCTGCATCACCTGCTCTTGATAGACCATGATGCCGTAGGTCTCGGACAGAATGCCTTCGGTGCGCGGATCGGGATAGTCGAAGCGCTCGCCGTGCTTGCGCTTGCAAAAATCGGGAATCAAGTCCATCGGGCCCGGGCGGTACAGCGCCACCAGCGCGATGATGTCCTCGAAGCGATCGGGGCGCGCGTCTTTCAGCATGCCCTGCATGCCGCGCGACTCCAGCTGGAACACGGCGACCGTCTTGGCCTTGGTCAGCAGCTCGTAGGAGGCCTTGTCGTTGAGCGGCAGGCGCGCCAGGTCGAATTCGGCCTGGGCCGGATCGAGCTGCTTGATGTAGCGCACCGCCCGGTCGAGAATGGTGAGCGTGGTCAAGCCCAAAAAGTCGAACTTGACCAGGCCGACCGCTTCCACGTCGTCCTTGTCGTATTGCGAGACCACGTTGGTGTCGCCGCCCTGGGTATAGAGCGGGCAGAAATCGGTCAGCTTGCCCGGTGCGATCAGGACGCCGCCGGCGTGCATCCCGATATTGCGGGCGATGCCTTCGACTTGCTGCGCCAGTTCCAGCAGCTGCTTGACCTCTTCCTCGTTGTCGAGCCGCTCGGCCAGCAGCGGCTCTTCCTTGATCGCGTCGGCGATCGTGACCGGCTTGCCCGGCTTGAACGGGATCAGCTTCGAGATCCCGTCGCAGAAGTTGTAGCCGAAATCGAGCACCCGGCCCACGTCGCGGATCGCGCCTTTGGCCGCCATGGTGCCGAAGGTGGCGATCTGCGAGACCGCTTCCTTGCCGTACAGGTCCTTGACGTGCTGGATAACGCGGTCGCGCCCCTCCTGGCAAAAGTCGATATCGAAGTCGGGCATCGAGACCCGCTCGGGATTGAGGAAACGCTCGAACAGCAGGTTGTAGGCGAGCGGGTCGAGGTCGGTGATGAGCAGCGAATAGGCCACCAGCGAACCGGCGCCTGAGCCCCGGCCCGGCCCGACCGGCACGCCGTTTTCCTTGGCCCAGCGGATGAATTCGGCCACGATCAGGAAGTAGCCAGGGAACCCCATCTTGATGATGGTGTCGGTCTCGAACTTGAGGCGGTCCTCGTAGCGCTGGCGCTGCGCCACACGCTTTTCGGGATCCGGGTAGAGCTGGATCAGGCGCAGTTCCAGCCCGGCCTTGGCTTCGGCCACCAGGAACTCGTCGATCGTCATGCCCGGCGGGGTCGGAAAATTCGGCAGCTGCGGCTTGCCCAGCTCCAGCGTCAGGTTGCAGCGCTTGGCGATTTCCACCGAGTTTTGCAGGGCGGCCGGCATGTCGGCAAACAGCTCGGCCATCTCGGCTTGCGACTTGAAGCACTGCTGATCGTT
>JANPCW010000650.1:0-4340 GCA_031431155.1 Janthinobacterium sp.
GGAACGTTGACCGTCTGCCAATCCGGCCAACTCCCTTCGGCGCTAACCTGCGCGCCTGGCACTGCAATGATCGCAACAAATTTACCGGCAGTCATACTTTCTTTTGGAGTAAATGGACGCGGAGCCATTACGAACACAGGTGCGCTTATACCCCTTCCGCCACCGCCGCTGCCATCGCCACCGGCTCCTCCTACCCCCAATTCCGGAGAGTACGACAATGCGAATTTATTGAACAATATTTTCGTCATGCATCCACCATCGCTCCCAGGGGGGGCCGACGGCGAATTTGACGATCAAGTCATTTGGTTGTCCTCCAATTTATTGAACAGCCGCATGATTGCGGCTCAAAAACTACCGTAAAATCCTTGCCTGGCGTTCCACGCGGGGCGACGACATACCGCTTATAGACTACCAAAGTAAACGCTCATTCTATGCTTCGACAAATCCGAACCATCGCCTTCTACACCCTGCTTGAATCGCTGCGCAACCGCCTGATATGGCTGGTTGCGCTGGTTGCGCTGATCGGCCTTGGCATCAGCGGCTTCTTGAATGAACTCGCGCTCACCGAAAGCCGCCAGATTCAAGTCGCATTGCTGGCAGCCTTCCTCCGATTCTGTTCCGTTTTTTTGCTTGCAACCTTTGTCGTCACCAGCATGGTGCGCGAATTCAACGAAAAAGGGCTGCAGCTGACACTGGCGCTGGCGCTGCCTCGCGCAGGCTACCTCTTCGGCAAATTGACTGGTTTCGCCACGCTCGCGCTGATACCGGCATTGTTGTATGGCCTGCTGACCTCTTTTTTCGCGCCGCCTGCGCAAGCGGCGATGTGGACGATGTCCCTGATTTGCGAGCTGTGGATCGTGCTCTCCTTCAGCCTGTTATGCGTATTCACCTTCAATCAAATCTTGGCGGCCTTAAGTGCTGTCATGGCGTTCTACCTGCTGGCACGCTCGGTCTCCGCGCTGCAGCTGATCGGGCACGGACCCATGATCGAGCCAACGCTATCGCAGCAGGTCATTAATTTCGTCATCGACGCGCTCGCCGCATTGATGCCGCACCTGGATCAATTCACGCGTACCGAATGGTTGGCGTACCACACCGGAACCTGGGCGCAACTCGCACCGTTATTGCTGCAAAGCGCGGTCTATCTCGCCTTGCTGACGGGTGCCACATTGTTTGATTTTTACCGCAAGAATATTTAATCATGCGCGAACGTCCGATGTCCAACGTACCCAAATCGGCTTTGTGCTTGCTGGCGCTGGCTCTGAGTCTGCAGATCGCCTTGCATTTCAATAACCCGGCGAGACAGCCCACCGCCCAGGATTTGCCGCAAGCGCCCTCCAGGCCGGCGCTGCAGCTCGCCAGTTTTGGTGAACCGATTGCGCTGGCTAAAGTGCTGATGCTTTATCTGCAAGCGTTCGACAGCCAGCCCGGGATCCATATGCGGTACCGGCAACTCGATTACGCTCATGTACAACAGTGGCTGATGCGGATGCTGGAACTCGACCCGAAGGGACAATATCCGCTGTTTGCGGCCAGTCAAATCTATGGGGTCATCAAAGACGAAGACAGGCAACGGTTGATGTTCGATTTTGTCTACCAACAGTTTTTTGTCGACCCCGACCATCGCTGGCCATGGCTGGCGCGCGCTGCGGTCATCGCCAAGCACGGCCTCAAGGACTTGCCATTGGCGCGCAAGTATGCACAGGCGATCCGCTTGCATGCGACCGGCAGCACGGTGCCAAGCTGGGCCAAGCAAATGGAAATTTTTATTCTGGAAGACATGGATGAACTACAAAGCGCGAAAATCCTGATTGGCGGCCTGATTCATGGCGGCCAAGTATCCGATCCGCACGAACTGCGTTTTTTGAAGGAACGCCTCGATCAGATGGAACAAAAGGAGATGGAACACAAGGCGAACACCCGCTAATGTCGAGCTCAAATCATATTCTCATCGTCGAAGATGACCAAGCAATACGCACCATGCTGCGCGGCACCCTGGAATTGTATGACTTCAAGGTCAGCGAGGCCGATTCGCGCGTCGCCGCGCTCGACATGCTGCGCAATGACCAGGATATTTCGGTCGTCATTCTCGATTTGGGTCTGCCCCCGCACGCCCATGAGATCACCGAAGGCATCGCTACACTAAAAGCGATTCAAGCCGACATCATGGCGCTCAAGGTCATCGTCCTGACGGGACAGGATCAGGAAGCCGCTTCGCTCGAAGCCGTACGGGAAGGCGCGTTCGATTTCTTGTCCAAACCAGCGTCGTCGGAATCGATACTGAACGCCGTGCGGCGCGCCTTCCTGTTTTTACACAAGGAACGCGAACTGGGCCGAGAAGGCGTCACGCGCATCGCCATCAATGCCCACGTCAGCGACGGCTTGAAAGCTGTGCGCAGCGACGCCGAAGAACGACTGGTGCGGCAAATCCTCAAAGAAACCGGTTTCAATGTGGCCCAGAGCGCCAAGCGTCTCGGCGTCAAGCGCGAGAATATCTATTATTTTCTGAAAAAATTCGGCATCGAACGCGATGATTGAACAGTTTTATTTCTACTTTATCCTGATCGGATCGACGATTGGTATCGTGCTGCTGGTGCTGTGGCACCAGGCGCGTTATGTTGGCCGCATCAATCTGGCGCTCATCCGTTTGAACGAACAACAGCGCTACGATACGCCCGCTTTCTTGCGCGAGGCGTGGGCGTTGCTGTCCCAAGCCGGCATGCGCGGCATGGAATGGAAATTGGACTGGTTTGGTGTACAAGTCGAAGGAAAATCGGGGAAGGCGGAGGGCAAGCGCGTGGAAAGGGAAATTCATGTATCAGAAATGAAACTGGGAATCACCCTGTATTTATCCAGCAAGCGCGGCGAGCAGCGCTACTTTAAAGAAACCCTGATCGAAACTTTTCTGCTGCTGCTACGCACCGACATGCTCATCAAGGCGGGGGCCAACGACGCGACCTTTGCGCAAATGTCCAAGCTCAATTTGTTTTTGCAGCACGACATGAAGAACATTGCGCAGTACATCCAATTGATGGCTGACCAACTCGCTGCAGTACCGCCGGGAAAAGAACAGCAAGTACTCGATCACCTGTGCGCGACCGCGCCAATGATTCGCCACCGCGCCGACCGCATCGTGCGCACCTTGACCGCTAGGCACGCTGCGCAGGAACCGCGGCGCACCGTGCAGTTGCACCACGAACTGGCGCAATTGTGCCGCTTATACCACCTTGACTTTACGATCAGCGGCGCGGCTGAAGTTCGCGCGCCCGAGAGCGCCCTCGAAAGCGCGCTTGACAACATTTTGAAAAATTATAGCGACATGCATCTGCGCGACAGGACGGTCAAGCCACGCGTGGCGATTGCGATTGTCGATGGTGTGGATGCTGTGGAGATATCCATAACAGCTTCCAACACACCGCCGGCCACCCACGTTGAGCGCCTGTTTGAACCGTTCTGGAGCAGCGATCCGGCAGGCCTCGGCATTGGACTGTATCAGGCCAAACAGATGCTGGAATTGTGCGGGGGCACGCTAAATGCCCAGAAAACCGCCAGCGGACAACTGCGGTTTCAGATTGAGATTCCCGGCAACAAGGCTGGTGTGCGTGGCGATATTTCCACATGTAAATAAAATAGACATGCAGCAATATACTTTCCTCGTGGTATGTTTAAACAATGCTGAAACCAATCGGGTTTCCATCTAATTTGGAGCGAACATGAAACACATTAAACGAAATCAATCCGGTTTTACATTGGTGGAAATCGCCATTGTGCTGGTGATCATCGGCTTGCTGCTGGGCGGCGTGCTGAAGGGGCAGGAAATGATTGAAAATGCCAGGATCAAGGCCGTGGTCAACGACTTGACTGGCGTTTCAGCTGCTTACAACGGTTATTTGGACCGTTTTCACGCCATCCCAGGTGATGAGTCCAACTTGACCATGAACAATCGCGGCTGGCTTGGAACAGTCGGCGGCAATGGAAATGGCGTACTTACTATCTTACCTGCTGCTACCTTCACTAATGCCGGTGAACAGACTGCGATGTGGCGCGCATTGCGAGGCTCTGGTTTGGCGGCAGGCGACCCCGCAGCACCTGCGGGCGTGGCAAATCTGCCGCGCTCTGGAACTGGTGGAATACTCGGAGTAAGCGTCGGACCTTATGCTCTGACAGGTGTCTCGGCGTGCGTCTCTGGACTCACCACCAAGCAAGCGTCAGGAGTCGATGTGATCATTGACGGTCCACTGCCAGTCAACCAAATAGGTAATAGTGTCGGCAGCGGCGCACGAGGTGATACCGCCGCAATCGCCTCCGCTCCAGTACCAACAGGTCTGGCGTACAACGAG
>JANPCW010000651.1:0-2007 GCA_031431155.1 Janthinobacterium sp.
CGCGCCCTGCGCCGGTAGTAGTCGTGCAGAATCCGTTTTACCAGATTTACGAAGGTGCCGCCCTCCTCGCGGGTGCGGCGCCCGAATATCTGCATACGCTGCCGGCGCACAACTTTGCGCTCGATTTCGAACAGCTGCCCGACGCGGTATGGCAGCGCACCCAGCTCGTATACGTGTGCTCGCCGGCCAACCCGACCGGCCGCGTGATGACGCTCGATGAATGGCAGCGCCTGTTCGCGTTGTCCGACCGCTACGGCTTCGTGATTGCGGCCGACGAATGCTATTCGGAAATCTACTTCGACGAAGCACAGCCGCCGCTGGGCGCCTTGCAGGCCGCTCAGCAATGCGGCCGCGACGGTTATCCGCGGCTGGTGATGTTCTCCAGCCTGTCCAAGCGCTCCAACGTGCCCGGCATGCGCTCGGGTTTTGTCGCGGGCGACGCCGCTATCCTGAAAAAATTCCTGCTCTACCGCACCTACCAGGGCTGCGCCATGAGTCCGCCGATCCATGCCGCCAGTACCGCCGCGTGGCAGGACGAAGCCCACGTCGTGGAAAACCGCCGGCTGTATCGCGAAAAATTCGCCGCCGTGACCCGCATACTCGGTGAAGTCACCGAAATCGGCATGCCCGACGCGGCGTTCTATATCTGGCTGGATACCCTGACCGACGACACGGCATTCACGCGCGACTTGCTCTCCGAACAGAACGTATCGGTGCTGCCCGGCAGCTATCTTGCGCGGGAGGCGCGCGGCATTAATCCCGGCGCCCAATTCGTGCGCATTGCGCTGGTCGCATCCACCGCGGAATGCACTGACGCCGCGCAACGCATCGCCACTTTTATACACAAACGATAAACCACCACCGGACAACCCATGAACGAATTGCAAACCATTATTGAACAAGCCTGGGACAAACGCGCCGAATTGAGTCCCGGCAGCGCGCCGGCCAAAATTGGCGCTGCGGTCAACGAAGTGCTCGCTGCGCTGGACGCGGTCAAACTGCGCGTCGCCGAAAAGATCGACGGCGCATGGGTCGTGCATCAATGGCTCAAAAAAGCCGTGCTGCTGTCGTTCCGCCTGGAGGACAATACGGCGATGGCGGGTGCGGCGACCCAGTACTTCGACAAGGTGCCGAGCAAGTTCGCGCATTACACCCAGGAAGACTTTGCACGCGGCGGTTTTCGCGTGGTGCCGCCCGCGATGGTGCGCCGCGGGGCCTACATCGCCAAAAACGCGGTGCTGATGCCCTCTTACGTGAACATCGGTGCCTATGTCGATGAAGGCACGATGGTCGACACCTGGGCAACGGTCGGCTCGTGCGCGCAAATCGGCAAGAACGTGCATCTGTCGGGAGGCGTAGGCATCGGCGGCGTTCTGGAGCCTTTGCAGGCCAACCCGACGATTATCGAAGACAATTGTTTCGTCGGCGCGCGCTCCGAAATCGTCGAAGGCGTGGTGGTGGAAGCCGGCTCGGTGATCTCGATGGGAGTCTTTATCGGGCAAAGCACCCGCATTTTTGACCGCGCGAGCGGCACTGTCAGTTACGGACGCATTCCTGCCGGCTCCGTGGTCGTTTCCGGCACGTTGCCGTCAAGCGACGGCAAATGCCAGCTTTATTGCGCCGTTATCGTCAAGCAGGTCGATGCCGGCACCCGCGCCAAGACCAGCATCAACGATCTGCTGCGCGGTGATTAAGCAGATTACGTATACCGTGCTGCAAATAAGCTTCCCAAGCCCTTCAAAAATTGGCAAAATACCCTTTTGATGTAGCCGCCAATCAGGGATGCAATGGGCTTACTTGACGACCTCAAGCAGCAGGCCGACTCGCTGCGCCAGAAACAGCAGGTCACGCAAGCTGAACTCAATCAGAACCTGCTGCTTGTGCATGCCAAGTTAAAGGACGGCCTGCATTACTGGATCGAGCTGTTTAATTCGCTCAATATCATCAAGCCGGTGGTGCCCCGTTACTACTATCTCGAGGGCGGAGTCACCAAGCTCGATAACCTGC
>JANPCW010000652.1:0-2092 GCA_031431155.1 Janthinobacterium sp.
TCCTTGTCGGCCGGCGCGAGCTTGGCACCGGCGCGCACGAAATCGGTGTGATAGCGCTCGAGCAGACGCGTCGCTTCGGCATCCAGGCCCAGTTTGGCGCGCTTGTCGTACAGCGTCTTGACGCGCTGGTACAGTTTATCGTTGAGCATGATGCTATCGCTGTGGGCGGCCAGCTTGGGCGAGAGCTCGCGCTCGATCGACTCGATCGTATCGTTGGTATTGGCGCCCGACAGGTTCGAGAACGTGGCACCGACGCGCGCCAGCAACTGGCCGGAACGCTCCATCGCCACGATGGTGTTCTCGAAGGTGGCAGCCTTGGGACTGTTGGCGATTGCGGCCACTTCGGCCAGTTGGCGCTTCATGCCCTCGGCGTAAGCTGGTGCGTAGTGCTTGTCCTTGATCTTGTCGAAGGCCGGCATCTGGAACGGCAGGGTACTGGCGTTATAGAAGGGATTGGCTGCTTCAACCATGGCCGATGGTGCGGCATAAGCGACATTGGCCAGCGCGACGCTGGCGGCAATCAAGAGCATTTGAGGACGGGACATAGCATCTTTCACGGGTGCCAAGCTGCAACGAAGAATTCACCGCAGCACATCAGCGCCCGATCATAGCAGCATGACACCAGTGCGTCACGCTATTGCGCAGGTGAGCGACAACGGGCGCCGGTCAGGCTCAATAGTGGGGCGGTTTTTCGTTGACCGGGTTCGGTCCGCCTTGCTCGTTGTCGCGGATATGCTGCGCCAGCGCGCCGCACAGCGCTTCGAGCTTGTCCATCCGCTTTTGCTGCTGATAGACCATTTGATTCAATGATTCGACCAGGTGTTCCTGGTGCGCGAGCTTGATCTCGATCTCGACAAAGCGCTGTTCTGTGGGCATGGTGCTCTCCTGGCAAGACAAAGTTGCATTCTAACGCCCGGCGGAAGGCGCTAGCGGGGGCGCCGAGCCTTTTCGGCCCAATTATGGTTGACCGTCAGGGTTTGGGGGTTGCCAGCAAGGCCTTGAGATTGGCCAGCCGGTCCTTGGGCGAGATGATTTCGGCTTCGGTCGGCACCGCGTCGCCCACGTCGAGCTGCATTTCCTTGATGAAGCGCGAGACATCGCAATGGACTTGGTCGCCGGCCCGCTTGCGCTTCTTGCACCAGGTAATTTGCAAGGTGCGCTGGGCCCGCGTAATGCCCACATACATCAGGCGGCGTTCCTCTTCGATGCGCGCGGCAATGGTTTCCACCGGCGCATCCGGATCGCCCTTGTGCGGCAGGATACCTTCTTCCACCCCGACCAGGAACACGTGCGGAAACTCCAGTCCCTTCGAGGCGTGCAAGGTCGACATGCGCACCGCGTCGGGCTCTTCGTCCTTGCCTTCAAGCATGGTCATAAGGGCGACCATCTGGGTCAATTCCAGCAGGTTTTTTTCCGGCGCGGACTTGTCCTTGCCGCCGCAACCGCGCTCCTTGAGCCAGGAAGTGAAGTCGAGCACGTTTTGCCACTTGCTTTGGGCCGCGCGGTCGTCGAAGCTATCGTACAAATACCCTTCGTAATTGATTTCCTTCATCATATCGTCCAGCACGGCGGCCGCATTTTCGCCGCTGCCGGACGGTCCCGGGCGGCTGGCGCGCGATTCGAGCTGATTGATGAAGTTGCAGAAATTGCGCAAGGGATCGAGCTGGCGGTCGGGCAGCTTGGCTTCGATTCCGCCTTTGAACACGGCCTCGAACAGCGAGCACTGCCATTGTCCCGAAAACGCGCCCAGCACTTCCAGCGTCGACTGGCCGACCCCGCGCCTGGGCGTGGTGACGGCGCGAATGAAGGCCGGGTCATCGTCGGCATTGGCCACCAGGCGCAGGTAGCTGATGATGTCCTTGATCTCGGCCTTGTCAAAGAAGCTTTGCCCGCCCGAAATCGTGTACGGGATGCGTTCCTTGCGCAGGCATTGCTCGATCACGCGCGCCTGATGGTTGCCGCGGTACAGGATGGCGTAGTCGCGGTGATCGGTGTTGTGCAGGAACTTGTGATGTATTGCAGTCACTATTATGCGGAGAGTGCTCTTTTGAATGAGGAAAATTTGCTACACCTAGCCGCAGAGAGGAGTTAG
>JANPCW010000653.1:0-3403 GCA_031431155.1 Janthinobacterium sp.
CGTGCGCGACAACGTGCTTGAACGCGTTCTTGCCCTTGCTGCGATCGATCGGGATCATACGCAGCAACGCCATGCCCCAGCCAAAAAATGGAATGTACAGGATCTCTTTCTTGAACACGTAGACCAGCGGGCGCGGCAAACTCGAGAGCAGGAAAATGGTTTCCCATGCCGACTGGTGCTTTGACAGCACGATCGCCGGCGCGTCCGGGAAATTCTCGGCACCCTTGATCTGGTAGCGAATGCCGCAAATCACTTTGGCGCACCAGATGATGAATACGTTCCAGCGCGACGTGACGTAATAGCGCTGGTTGTATGGCAGCGGTGCGGCCAGGATGCAGACGAAGGCCCAGACGATGGTGGCCAGCAGCATCACGAGCATGAACAGCAGCGAACGCAGGAACAAAGAGATGTCACGCAAAGCAGACTCCAGGATCAGGCGCGGTGGGGTTGCCCCTACACGGCCGTTTTGAGCAAATGACTGACCATCGCGGCCAAGTCGGGGTACACCATGGTGTCGGGAGGCAGGCCGCCAGTCTCCTTGGTCTTCTCGCCTTTGCCGGTCAACACCAGATAGGGTACGCAGCCGCTGATGAAACCGGCCTGCAGGTCGCGCAGCGAATCGCCCACGCTTGGCACGCCCTTCAGGCTCACCTCGAAACGGCGCGCGATCTCGTCGAACATGCCCGCCTTGGGCTTGCGGCAATCGCAGCTGTCGTGCGCCGCATGGGGGCAGAAAAAGATCGCGTCGATGGTCGCGCCAACCTGCTGTGCGCAAGTGTGCATCTTATGGTGAATCGCGTTCAGGGTCATCATGTCGAACAGTTCGCGCGCGATACCGGACTGGTTCGATGCGACCACCACGCGGTAGCCGGCCTGGTTCAGGCGCGCGATCGCTTCCAGCGAACCGGGGATCGGGATCCACTCGGCGGGCGACTTGATGAACGCGGGCGAGTCGTAGTTGATCACGCCATCGCGGTCGAGGATGATCAGCTTGGGTGCGCTGATGGCCATTTATGTCGCCAGCTTTGAAATGTCGGCCACGCGGTTCATCATCGCGTGCAGCGACGACAGCAGTGCCAGCCGATTGTTGCGCAGCGCAGTGTCGTCGGCCATCACCATCACGCTATTGAAGAATGCATCGACGGCGTCGCGCAACTGGGCCAGCGTTTTCAGGGTGGCGGCGAAGTCGCCGCGCGCAAACGCGGCGTCGGCCTCGGGCTGCACCCGGGCCAGCGCGGCAAACAGCGCGCGCTCGGCTGGTTCCTGCAGCAGGGCTGGATCGATCGGGCCCGGCGTCACGTCGGTTTTTTTAAGGATGTTGGTGATGCGCTTGTTGGCGGCCGCAAGCGACACGCTTTCGTCGAGCGCCGCAAAGGCCTGCACCGCTTCCAGGCGCTGGACGATGTCGTCCAGGCGGTCCGGGTTCTGGGCCAGCACCGCTTCGACTTCGTTGGGCGAAAAGCCGCGTTCACGCAACATGCCGCGCAGGCGCTCGAGCATGAAGGCGGTGACCTCGGCCACCGGGTCCTTGAAGCCGGCGTTGGCGGCGAACAGCTGGCTCGCCTCCGCCAGCAGGGCGCCGATCGACAGCGGCAGGCGCTTTTCGAGCAGCATGCGCAGCACACCCAGGGCGTGGCGGCGCAGCGCGAACGGATCCTTGTCGCCGGTCGGCTGCAGGCCGATGCTCCAGATCCCGACCAGGGTTTCGAGTTTGTCGGCCAGCGCCACCGCGGTGCCGGTGGCGCTGGCGGGCAGGGCGTCGCCGGCGAAACGCGGCTGGTAATGCTCGGACGCGGCCAGCGCGACTTCCTCGTGCTCGCCGTCATGGCGCGCGTAGTAGGTGCCCATGATGCCCTGCAGTTCGGGGAATTCGCCCACCATGTCGGTCAGCAGGTCGGCCTTGGACAGCATTGCGCCGCGTTCGGCCAGGGCGACGTCAAAGCCGAGCGTGGCGGCGATCGCGCCGGTCAGCGCCATGACGCGCAGCATGCGCTCGGCCTGGCTGCCCAGCTTGTTGTGATAAACCACGTTGACCAGCAGCGGCAGGCGCGCTTCCAGTGTTTTCTTCTGGTCTTGCTCAAAGAAGAACTTCGCGTCGGCCAGGCGCGGGCGTACCACGCGCTCATTGCCGCCGATGATGTGTTGCGGATCGGCCGTTTCGATATTGGAGACGATCAGGAAGCGCGAACGCAATTTGCCGTGCGCATTGGTCAGCGCAAAATATTTTTGATTGGTTTGCATCGTCAGGATCAGGCATTCCTGCGGCACGCTCAGAAATTCCGGTTCGAAATGGCATTCGTAGACGACCGGCCATTCGACCAGCGCCGTGACTTCATCGAGCAGCGATTCCGGCATCAAGACCTGGTCGTCGCCGGCTTTGTCGAGCAGGGCGGCGCGGATTTTTTCCTTGCGCGCCTCGATGTGGGCGATTACCCTGCCCTCCGTTTCAAGCGTGCCCGCATAGTCCTCGGCATGCCGGATGGCGAGCGCGCTCCCGTCCGACAGAAAACGGTGCCCCAGGCTCGTCATGCCGGACGTCAGGCCAAGCAGGGCGAGCGGCACGACGTGCGCGCCATGCAGCGCGACCAGCTGGTGCGCCGGGCGCACGAACTGGACGGTGGTGCCGTCGGGGCGTTGGTAACTCATCAGTTTCGGAATCGGCAATTTGGCGATGGCATTGTCCAGCGCCGCCTGCAACCCCGTGTGCAAGGCGCTGCCGGCTGCCGTATGGGTGTAGAAGAAGCTCTCGGCCTTGCCGTCGGCGGCCCGCTCCAGATCGGCCACCGTGATATCCGGGAAGCCGAGGGCGGCAAGTTTCTTGGCCAGCGGGGCGGTCGGCGCGCCGCTCGCATCTAGCGCCACGCTCACCGGCAAGACTTTTTCGCGGATCGATTTGTCGGGCGAGGTGGCGCGCACGCGCGTGATCGACACGGCCAGGCGGCGCGGGGTGGCAAAGCTGGTGGCGACGCTGTCGGCGTGGAGGAAATCGCGCGCCTTCAGGCCACTGACAATGCCGGCAGCGAATGCCGCGCTCAGTTTGACCAGCGCCTTCGGTGGCAGCTCTTCGGTCAATAGTTCTACTAGTAGGGTTTGGGTCGTCATTTTTTGGTCTTGTCGTGTCTTGTCTTTACCTTGCAGGCATTGCGTGTCTGTGGATTCAGGCGACCCGAGTGGCCGGGACGCACATCGGGAAACCAAGCTTTTCGCGCGAGTCGTAATACGCCTGCGCCACCAGGCGCGCCAGCGTGCGTACGCGTCCGATGTAGGCGGCGCGCTCGGTCACGGAATTGGCGCCGCGCGCGTCGAGCATGTTGAAACTGTTGGACGCTTTCAGGATCATTTCGTAGGCCGGCAAGGTCAGCGCCAGCTCGACCAGGCGGCGCGCTTCGGACTCATAGCTGGC
>JANPCW010000654.1:0-2688 GCA_031431155.1 Janthinobacterium sp.
GCATCGGCCGCCAAGGCCGCGTGCACGGATTCGACCATGCTGCTGCCTTCCACCTGCTGCTCGCGCAGCGCCCGCAGGTGCACGTCGTCGCGCGCATGCTCGAACGAGTCGCGCAGCATGCGCGTGATGTCGCCGTCGGACAGCCCGTAAGACGGCTTCACCGCGATCGATGCTTCGACACCGGTGCTGGCTTCCTTGGCCGCCACCGACAACAGGCCATCGGCGTCGACCTGATAGGTGACGCGGATGCGCGCCGCGCCCGCCGCCATGGGCGGAATGCCGCGCAACTCAAAACGCGCCAGGGACCGGCAGTCGGACACCAGTTCGCGTTCGCCTTGCAGCACGTGCACGCTCATCGCGGTCTGACCATCCTTGAAGGTGGTGAAATCCTGGGCCCGCGCGCACGGAATGGTGGCGTTGCGCGGGACGATCTTTTCCACCAGTCCGCCGATGGTTTCCAGTCCCAGCGACAGCGGACAGACGTCGAGCAGCAGCCAGCCGTCATCCTTGCGGTTGCCGGCCAGTGCGTTGGCCTGCATCGCCGCGCCCAGCGCGACCACCTGGTCGGGATCGAGATCGGTCAATGGTTCCCGTTTGAAAAAGCCGGCGACGGCCGTGCGAACCTGCTGCATGCGGGTCGAGCCGCCGACCAGCACCACCCCTTGCACGTCCGCGATAGCCAAGCCGGCATCGCGCAGCGCGATCCGCATCGGTTTTAAGGTGCGCGTGACCAGGTCGGCGGTCAGCTCGGCCAATATCTCGCCCGTCAGCGTCAGACAGACGGCGCGTCCCTCACTAAGGATGGTGGCGATCAGCGTGGCCGATACGGCGCTTAGGCGTTCCTTGGCTTCGCGCGCCAGGGTGCGCAGCGTGCGCGCATCGTGTGCGCCTAGCCCGGACGGCGGCAGGCGGGCGTTCTCGATGATCCAGGTGTAGATGCGCTGATCGAAGTCGTCTCCGCCGAGCGCCGGGTCGCCATTGGTGGCGAGCACTTCGAAAATTCCGCGCGACAGTTTCAGGATCGAGATATCGAACGTGCCTCCACCCAGGTCGTAGATCGCAAAGATTCCCTCGGCCGCATTGTCCAGCCCGTAGGCGATGGCAGCGGCGGTGGGTTCATTGAGCAGGCGCAGGACATTCAGGCCGGCCAGCTGCGCCGCGTCCTTGGTGGCCTGGCGCTGGGCGTCGTCGAAGTAGGCCGGCACGGTGATCACGGCGCCGGTCAGTTCGCCGCCCAGCGAAGCTTCGGCGCGCACGCGCAATGCGCGCAGGATGGCGGCCGAGACTTCGACCGGGCTCTTGATGCCGGCCGCCGTGTCGATGTGGACCATGCCGGCCGTATCGACCAGCGCGTAAGGCAGGCCGCCCAGGCCTTCGACATCGGCCAGGTTGCGGCCCATCAGGCGCTTGACCGACGACAGCGTGTTGTGTGGGTCACTGCTTTGTTTGGCCTGCGCGTCATGGCCGACGATCGGTTCGCCCGCGTCTGCCGGTTGCGCCAGATAGCGCACGACCGAAGGCAGCAGCGCGCGTTGCTCGGCGTCGCGAATGACCGTGGCAGTTCCGCTCAACACGCTAGCGACCAGCGAGTTGGTGGTGCCCAGGTCGATGCCCACTGCCAGCCGGTGCTGGTGCGGGGCGCAGCTCATGCCGGGTTCAGCGATTTGTAATAGCATGACGATTCCTTCTCAGATGGCGAAGCTCTCGCCGCAGCCGCACTGGTTTTTGACGTTCGGATTGTTGAACTTGAAGCCCTCGTTCAAGCCTTCGCGCACGAAATCGAGCTCGGTGCCGTTCAGATACACCAGGCTTTTGGGATCGACCAGCAGCGTGATGCCGTGGCTTTCAAAGCGCACGTCGTCATGCTCGGCGGTGTCGGCAAATTCGATGGCGTAGGCCATGCCGGAGCAGCCGCTGGTTTTGACTCCCAGGCGCAACCCGATGCAAGCGCGCTTGGCGAAGAACGCTTGCACGCGCCTGGCGGCATTTTCGGTGAGGGTGACATGCATGGCGCTCTCCTGAAAAATGAAATCGACTACACGGAAAACGAGCTGCCGCAACCGCAGGTCGAGCTCGCATTGATGTTCTTGATGAGGAAGCGCGCGCCTTCCAGTTTGTCTTCGTAATCGATCTCGGCGCCGGCCAGGTATTGCATGCTGATGGCGTCGATCAGCACCGAGACGCCGCGCCTGTCGATCCGAAAATCATCCTCGGCAACCGTTTCATCGAATGCGAAATCGTAGCGGAAACCGGCGCAGCCGCCACCGCTAACGGCGATGCGCAGCTTCAGTTCGGCGTTACCGTCTTCGGCGATCAGTTGCGCGACCTTGGCAGCGGCGGCGTCGGAAAATGCGAGCGGGATGGCGGATTCGGGCATGGCGGCAGTTCTCCTATCAGTTGGCAACCAACGGTGCGCATACCGGGTAGTCCTGGTCGGCGCCGGCGTGCTTGCTGCGGTAATCGGCGACCGCAGCCTTGATTGCATCTTCGGCCAGGATCGAGCAGTGGATCTTCACCGGCGGCAAAGCCAGTTCTTCGGCAATCGCGGCATTGTCGATGGCCAGCGCCTGGTCCAGCGTTCGGCCCTTGAGCCATTCGGTGACCAGCGACGAGGAGGCAATCGCCGAGCCGCAGCCGTACGTCTTGAAGCGGGCATCCTCGATGATGCCGTCCTGGCCGACCTTGATC
>JANPCW010000655.1:0-8858 GCA_031431155.1 Janthinobacterium sp.
ACGGCAACGGGACAGAAGTTGTTGCCTTCTGCGCAACGCATGGCAGAGTGGGCTAGCGAGGCAGGACAGAGCGTCACGAAACAAGGGCCTCGCCCGGCAGGGCGGGTGCGGATTGCGGCGCCGCCCGGATTCGCTTATGAATTGATCGTGCCTTTGGCCGTTGAGATACGTCAGCAATATCCTGACATTCAGATCGACGTCCTGTCCGGAATCGAGATGCTCAACCTCGGTCGGGGAGAGGCCGATCTGGCGCTGAGAAACAAGGCGCCCACCGATGCGGATCTGATTTGCGTGGACAGCGTGTCGGGTCCGATACGCATTTATACCTCCAAGGAATATGCGAAAAGTCTTCCGCGCCAATTCACCATCGCAGATCTTGACTGGATTTCCTGGGCCGCGCCCTATGATCATTTGCGCGCCGTGCAGGAATTGAAGAAAAATATTCCAAATTTCGATCCTGTGTTTACTTCCGATGATTATATTGTGCAGCTCGCCGCCTGCAAGGCAGGGCTGGGCGCGATGCTGCTGCCGAAAGCGGGCCATCGGTTTTCTCAACTGGATCGGCTGGAAGAGCTCGATATCGATTTGGGGCCCGATGCGATCGGCACGCTATATTTGGTGTGCCACAAACGGCAACGATACCTGCCCAAGGCGCAGCTCGTGATCGACGCCATTTCGCGGGAATTTGAGCAGATGCGCCTGGGTTCAATGTGATGGGAGTGTTTCCGACGCGATGCAACGCGATGCGTCAAATACTTTGAGCGCATCGCGCTAATTCACACCGGCCGGTTTTCCCGCACCTTGATCGGCCCCATGATTTTCAACCCTTCCTCGAAGCTGATCTGCTTGAACTTCTCGTTGAATCCGGCGGCGCCGTCGGCGACCGCGGCCAGCTTGCCGGCGGTCTCGAGCTTCTTGAGATCGCCGCGCTCGATATGGAACAGTTCCAGCAATTCGTTATACACGGTCGCCTCTTCCAGCGGCAGCACCCAAAAGGTCGCGCCGCCGTAGGCGATCTGGTAGCGCTGCGAAATGTCGAGGTTGCAGGCGAAGAAAAAATATTTGCCGGCGGGCGAGAGCTTGTCGCCCAAGACTTCGCACAGCAGTTTCAAGTGTTCCAGCGTGGGCGAGACACCGGCAAGAAAGGAAATGGTCGTCGCGCCCGCGTCGGCAACGGCCATCACCTGGTCGAACTTGATTTCAGGCGGACGTTTTTCATCGGCCATCGAGCGCTGGAACTTGAGCGCGATTTCGCCGCGAAAGCCGAAGCGTCCCTTTGTGGCGAGCGCCCCCTTGTATACCGGACTCAACAGCCGGCCCTCGGCGTCGAGATCGGCGAATGGTGTTTCATTGATGCTTGTCATGGCAGCTCCCTTATCGATTGGAAAAATGGTTGGTCCGAAAGAAGGACAGAGCAAGCTTTGTTCCAGGAATCAACAACAGCAGCGCACAGGGTGCGATCCCTATTAACACGGCGCGTGCACCAGGCATATCGAACGGCGCCGGCGGCCTGTTGCGCATGTATCGTTCCCTACATTGAGTGCCGTTTGTGCGGTTTGCGACAGCCCGGCAGGTACCACGATATTTCCCTTGAATTGATAAAAATCCGCATTTAATCAGATGCTTAGCAACGCCTTTCAGATGTGGCACAGCAATTGCTGAATGGGATGTGCACCGAACATGTTTTGCCGAGCACGTGACTTGAGACGAAGAGCTACATGAGTTTCGAAGCGGCTTCAGAGCGGATGCAAACGTCACTCGTCACACTGTTTACACATCGACACAAGGAGATTCAAATGGCTGCACTAAGGCAAATCGCTTTTTATGGGAAAGGTGGCATCGGCAAATCCACCACTTCGCAAAACACCCTCGCCGCACTGGCCGAGATGGGTCAGCGCATTCTCATCGTCGGCTGCGATCCAAAAGCCGACTCGACCCGCCTGATTCTTCACGCCAAAGCTCAGGACACCATCCTGAGCCTGGCCGCCGAAGCCGGTTCGGTCGAGGACCTGGAACTGGAAGACGTGATGAAGGTCGGCTACCAGGGTATCCGCTGCGTCGAAGCCGGTGGACCGGAACCTGGAGTCGGTTGCGCCGGTCGTGGCGTGATCACCTCGATCAACTTCCTCGAAGAGGAAAACGCGTACGACAACACCGATTACGTGTCCTATGACGTGCTGGGCGACGTGGTGTGCGGCGGCTTCGCGATGCCGATTCGCGAGAACAAGGCGCAGGAAATCTACATCGTCATGTCCGGCGAAATGATGGCCATGTATGCCGCAAACAACATCGCCAAGGGTATCTTGAAATATGCCCACTCCGGCAGCGTGCGCCTGGGCGGATTGATCTGCAACGAGCGCCAGACCGACAAGGAACTGGAGCTGGCCGAAGCGCTGGCGGTGAAGCTCAATACCAAGCTGATCCATTTCATCCCGCGCGACAACATCGTCCAGCATGCCGAGCTGCGCCGCATGACGGTGCTCGAATATGCGCCGAACTCGAAGCAGGCGCAGGAATACCGCGATCTGGCGGTAAAGATCCATGCCAACGCCGGCAAGGGCACCATCCCGACCCCGATCACGATGGATGAACTGGAAGACTTGTTGATGGAACACGGCCTGATGCCGGTGATCGACGAGTCGCAGGTCGGCAAGAAGGCGACCGAACTGGCTGCCGCGTAACGGTTGGCCCGCGTAGCTCGGGTTAGCCCGCAGGGCGTAACCCGACACGTCGGCAACGACCAGGGCAAATTGTCGGGTTACGGCGAGATTTTTCACGGTGCCCGAAATGCCGTGCACTTGGCTGCGCTAACTCGACCTACGCACCTGCGCAATGGTCCGCGCTCCTCTCCCGTCACTGGGGAAAAGCTAGGCGATCAAGTTTATTGGAGAAAAAAATGAGCCTCACCGTTGAAGAAACCAAAACACGCAACCAGGAATTGATCGGTGAGGTCTTGAAGGCCTATCCGGAAAAGACCGCGAAGAAGCGTGCCAAGCATTTGAATGTGTTTGAAGAGGGCAAGAGTGATTGCGGCGTCAAGTCCAACATCAAGTCGATCCCCGGCGTGATGACCATCCGCGGCTGTGCCTATGCCGGCTCCAAAGGCGTGGTGTGGGGGCCGATCAAGGACATGGTGCACATCAGCCACGGTCCGGTTGGCTGCGGCCAGTATTCGTGGGCTTCGCGCCGCAACTACTACAACGGCACCACCGGTGTCGACAGTTTCGGCACGATGCAATTCACCTCCGACTTCCAGGAGAAGGACATCGTCTTCGGCGGCGACAAGAAGCTGGAAAAAGTGATGGACGAGATCCAGACCCTGTTCCCGCTGAACAAAGGCATCAGCGTCCAGTCGGAATGCCCGATCGGCTTGATCGGCGACGACATCGAGGCGGTGTCGAAGAAGAAATCCAAAGAATTCGACGGACACACGATCGTGCCGGTGCGCTGCGAGGGCTTTCGCGGCGTATCGCAATCGCTCGGCCATCACATCGCCAACGATGCGATCCGCGAATGGGTGTTCGACAAGGCCGACGGCAAGCATCCCGAGTTCGAGAGCACGCCTTATGACGTGGCCATCATCGGCGACTACAACATCGGCGGCGACGCCTGGTCCTCGCGCATCCTGCTCGAAGAGATGGGCTTGCGCGTGATCGCGCAGTGGTCGGGCGACGGCACGCTGGCTGAAATGGAAAACACGCCCAAGGCCAAGCTCAACCTGTTGCATTGCTACCGCTCGATGAACTATATCTCGCGCCACATGGAAGAAAAGTTCGGTATTCCCTGGGTCGAGTACAACTTCTTCGGGCCGTCCAAGGTCGAGGCCAGCCTGCGCGAAATCGCCTCGCACTTCGACGAGCGGATCAAGGAAGGCGCCGAGCGCGTGATCGCCAAGTACAAGGCTTTGAGCGCCGCGGTGATCGCCAAGTACCGCCCGCGCCTGGAAGGCAAGACGGTGATGCTGTCGGTCGGCGGCCTGCGTCCGCGCCACGTGATCGGCGCCTATGAAGACCTTGGCATGATCGTGATAGGCACCGGTTACGAGTTCGGCCACGGTGACGACTACCAGCGCACCGCGCATGACGTGAAGGACGCCACGCTGATCTACGACGATGTGACCGGTTTTGAATTCGAAAAGTTCGTCGAGAAAATGCGGCCCGACCTGGTCGGCGCCGGCATCAAGGAAAAGTACATATTCCAGAAAATGGGCGTGCCGTTCCGCCAGATGCATTCGTGGGATTACTCGGGTCCGTATCACGGCTACGACGGCTTCGCCATCTTCGCGCGCGACATGGATATGGCGATCAACAGCCCGGTGTGGGGCCTGATCAAGGCACCGTGGAAAAGCTAACATTTTAATAAAGGAGTGTCATCATGCCTCAAAGCGCCGAGAAGATCCTCGATCACGAGAAGCTGTTCCGCGAGCCGGAATACCTCGAAGTATTCGCGAACAAGAAGGAATTTGAATGCGGCCACGCCGGCACCAAGGTGCAGGAAGTGCGCGACTGGACCAAGAGTGCCGACTACAGGGAAAAGAACTTCGCGCGTGAAGCGCTGTTGATCAATCCGGCCAAGGCTTGCCAACCGCTGGGTGCGGTGTTCGCCGCCGTCGGCTTCCAGAAAACACTGCCGTTCGTGCACGGTTCGCAAGGTTGCGTGGCCTACTACCGCTCGCATTTCTCGCGCCATTTCAAGGAGCCGACGTCGGCCGTCTCCTCGTCGATGACCGAGGATGCGGCCGTGTTCGGCGGCTTGAACAACATGATCGACGGCATGGCCAATGCATACAGCCTGTATAAGCCTGAGATGATCGCCGTCAGCACCACCTGCATGGCCGAGGTGATCGGCGACGACCTCGATTCCTTCATCAAGACCGCCAAGGAAAAGGGCAGCATCCCGCACGACTTCGACGTGCCGTTCGCCCATACGCCGGCCTTCGTCGGCAGCCACATCACCGGCTACGACAACTCGCTCAAAAGCGTGTTGACCTATTTCTGGGACGGCAAGGCCGGCGCGGTGCCGGCGCTTGAACGGGTGGCAAACGAGTCGATCAACTTCATCGGCGGGTTCGACGGTTTCGTGGTCGGCAATCTTCCCGAGGTGCGGCGCATCTTTGCATCGATGGGAGTCGAGCACACCATCCTGTGCGATCCGTCCGACGCATGGAATACGCCGACCGACGGCGAGTTCCGCATGTATGACGGCGGCACCAGCAAGCAGGAAGTCGAGCACGCGCTGGGTGCCAAGGCAACCGTCGTGTTCCAGGAGCATTGCGGCGAAAAGACCGGCAAGTACATTGCCACCAAAGGACAGGAAGTGGTGTACCTGAATCACCCGATGGGCGTGGGCGGGACCGACAAGTTCCTGATGGAAGTGTCGCGCCTGACCGGCAAGCCGGTCTCCAAGGAACTGGAACTGGAGCGCGGCCGGCTGATCGATGCCATCGCCGATTCGCAAGCCTATTTGCACGGCAAGAAATTCGCGCTGTACGGCGACCCTGACTTCCTGCTCGGCATGACCGCCTTCCTGCTCGAACTCGGGTGCGAGCCGGTGCATGTGCTGTCCACCAATGGCGACAAGGATTGGGCCGTCAAGGTGCAGGCGCTGCTGGACGCCTCGCCGTTCGGCAAGGATTGCAAGGTGTATCCGAAGCGCGACCTGTGGCATTTGCGTTCGCTGTTGTTCACCGAGCCGGTGGATTTCCTGATCGGTAACACCTACGGCAAATACCTGGAGCGCGATTGCGGCGTGCCGCTGATTCGCCTGGTGTTCCCGATCACGGACCGGCATCACCATCACCGTTTCCCGACCTGGGGTTATGCAGGCGGGCTGCGCGTGCTGGTGACGATTCTCGATGAGTACTTCGAGGCGCTCGATGCCAGTACCGGGGAGGCCGGGAAGACGGATTATAGCTTCGACATCATCCGGTAGCATCCTGGTGGTCACTCCAGTTGAAACAAGTAGGTTGGGTTGAGTGCGCTGGCAAAGTCTTCGTTCCTGAGCGTAGCCGCCGAATTGTTGGGGTTCGCTTTGCTCAGGCTCGGCGCCCCCCCACAACCTACGAATTCAACTCGATTGCCTACGCTAGTATTCTGTGTTTCAACTGTTTCACGGTGCATTCGGAGGCATTGCATGAGCAACTTGAAAATCAAGATCCACGAAGTTTTCGACGAGCCCGCGTGCGACCACAACCAGGCCAAGCCTGACAGGGAGCGCAAGAAAGGCTGTTCCAGCCAGTTGAAGCCGGGCGCCGCAGCCGGCGGCTGCGCCTTCGACGGCGCCAAGATCGCCTTGCAGCCGATCGTCGATGTGGCGCACCTGGTGCATGGCCCGATTGCATGCGAAGGCAGTTCCTGGGACAACCGCAGCGCCTTGTCTTCCGGGCCGCAAACCTACCGTACCGGTTTCACCACCGACATCAGCGAACTCGATGTGATTTACGGCGGCGAAAAGCGCCTGTACAAGGCGATTCGGGAAATCATCGAAAAATACAATCCGCCGGCCGTGTTTGTCTATCAAACCTGTGTCACCGCGCTGATCGGCGACGACATCGAGGCAGTTTGCAACGCTGCCAGCGCCAAATTCGGCAAACCTGTGATTCCGGTCAACGTGCCCGGTTTCGCCGGCGTCAAGAATCTCGGCAACAAGTTGGCCGGCGAAGCGCTGCTCGATTACGTGATCGGCAGCGCCGAGCCCGAGTTTTCGACGCCGTACGACATCAACATTATCGCCGAGTACAACCTGTCGGGCGAGCTGTGGCAGGTCAAGCCGCTATTCGACCATCTCGGCATCCGCATCCTGTCGTCCCTGTGCGGCGATGCGCGCTACCAGGAAGTGGCGACTTCACACCGCGCCAAGGCGGCCATCATGCTGTGCTCGAAGGCGCTGCTCAATGTAGCGCGCAAGATGGAGGAGCGCTATGGCATTCCCTACTTCGAAGGCTCGTTCTACGGCATCGGCGACATGTCCGATGCGCTGCGCAAGATAGCTCGATTACTGGTGCGCCAAGGCGCGCCCGACGAATTGCTAGCGCGTACCGAAGCGCTGATCGAGGTCGAGGAAGCGCGCGCCTGGGCCCGGCTCGCGCCGTACAGGGAGCGCCTCAAGGGCAAGCGCGTGCTGCTTATTACCGGCGGCGTCAAGTCCTGGTCGGTGGTGGCCGCCTTGCAGGAAGTCGGAATGGAAATCGTCGGCACCAGCGTCAAGAAATCGACCAAGGAGGACAAGGAGCGGGTGGTCGAGATCATGGGCAGCGATGCCCACATGATCGACAACATGACGCCGCGCGACATGTACGCGATGTTAAAGGACGCGCGCGCCGACATCATGCTCTCCGGCGGGCGTTCCCAGTTCGTCGCACTCAAGGCGAAGATGCCGTGGCTCGACATCAACCAGGAGCGCCACCACGGTTATGCCGGCTACGAAGGGATCGTCACGCTGGTGCACGAGATCGACAAGACGCTCTGCAACCCGGTGTGGCAGCAGGTGCGCCAACCGGCACCATGGGAGGGAAGATGATGGCAATCGTCAAAAAATCGACCAAGGCGGCGGCGGTCAATCCGCTGAAGATGAGTCAGCCGCTGGGCGCCAGTTATGCATTCCTGGGCATGAACCGTTGCATGCCGGTGATGCACGGCTCGCAGGGCTGCACGTCGTTCGGGCTGGTGCTGCTGGTGCGCCATTTCCGCGAAGCGATTCCCTTGCAGACCACCGCGATGAACGAAGTGACCAGCATTCTTGGCGGCCTCGACAACATTGAAAAGGCGATCCTCAATATCCGCGAGCGTGCCAGGCCGGACCTGATCGCGATCTGTTCGACCGGCCTGACCGAAACCAAGGGCGACGATGTGGGCGGTTACCTTGAACTGGTCCGCCAGCGCCATCCGGAAATCGCCGATACCGCGCTGGTGTATGTGTCCACGCCGGACTATAGCGACGCGTTTCAGGATGGCTGGGCCAAGGCCGTGCTGGCCATGATCAAGTCGCTGGTGAAGCCATCGGCGGTAAAGCATCCGAAGCAGGTCAATCTGCTGGCCGGCTGTCACCTGACCCCGGCCGATATCGAGGAATTGCGCGACATCGTTGAATCGTTCGGCCTGACGCCGATCGTACTGCCCGACGTTTCCGGTTCGCTCGACGGCCACATGCCGGACGGATTCAGTCCGACCACGACGGGCGGCACCACGCTGGGCGAGATGCGGGTAATGGGTGCATCGGTCGCCACACTGGTGGTCGGCGAGCAGATGCGCGCTTGCGCCGGCGAGCTGGAGCGCATCACCGGCGTGCCGAGCGTGATGTTCGAGCGCCTCACCGGCCTGGCCGCGAACGACGCCTTTCTGGCCACGCTGGCGCAGCTTTCCGGCGTTGCCGTGCCGGTCAAATACCGCCGCCAGCGCAGCCAGTTGCAGGATGCCATGCTGGACGGCCATTTTTTCTTTGGCGCCAAGAAGGTCGCGCTCGCGGCCGAACCGGACCTGCTGTTCGCGCTCGCGATGTGGCTGTCCGAAATGGGTTGCGAGATCGTCACTGCCATCACGACCACCGCTTCGCCGCTGCTGGAGCGCCTGCCGCTGGCCGAAGTGCTGCTGGGCGACCTGGAGGATCTGGAGCAGGGCGCGCAGGGCTGCGACCTGATGATCACCCATTCGCATGGGCGACAGGCGGCGGCACGTCTGCAGATCCCGTTTCAC
The DNA here is from genome assembly GCA_031431155.1 of Janthinobacterium sp. GTDB lineage: Bacteria > Pseudomonadota > Gammaproteobacteria > Burkholderiales > Burkholderiaceae_D > JANPCW01. The sequence continues at coordinate 8,691 of JANPCW010000655.1, forward strand.
CGCGCCGGATTGCCGATGTTCGATCGCCTGGGGGCGGGGCATCAGCTGTCGGTCGGCTACCGCGGCACACGCGGATTGATTTTCGAGATTGGCAACCTGTTTCTGGCCAACCCGCACACCAACCATTCCGACAGCTGGCCCTTGCCGGAGGCGAGTTTGCGGGCCGTG
>JANPCW010000656.1:0-2074 GCA_031431155.1 Janthinobacterium sp.
CCGAGAAATAAGCCGGGCGAAGGCGGAAAAAGCAGCGGATGCGAACACCGTGCAGGGCAGACGCTGCCGAAGTGAACTTGAGCCGTAAATAATGAAAATACGGCTCACAAAATGATTTGAAATGACCACTAATGCACCTCACAATCGTCCTTATGTATGGCAACGTCCGGAATGGCCACGGTGGGAGTACGACATCCAGGCCGCTCGTTGCATCGCTGGCGCAAGCGCGCCTGCAGCAGGGCCTGGTATTTGGCAGGGCCCAGGCGGTAGGAATTTCAGGTGAAGCCTTTGCCCAAGTGGTCAATGAAATATGGGTTCAGGAAGTAATTGCTACCGCTGCGATTGAAGGGCAGAAGCTCGATTTCGATCAGGTACGTTCTATTGTGATGCGTTAGGGATCGCGGGGACGGGGCCTTCGCCGCGCCATGTCGATGACCTAGTGGAGGTCATGCATGACGCAATCCAAAATTTTTCTGCGCCGTTGGATGTCGATCGACTGTGCAGGTGGCGGCGCTTTTTCCCGGCGGGACATCCGGTATTCACCGTATTGAAGTCGGAAAGTTTTGCACTGTCGTGGAGCCGATGCAGATTATAAGCGGCCGACTCGGTAAGGAAGTTGTTCATTATCTGTTCCTGATTCGGATAGCGTGCCGGCAGAAATTGACCGTTTTTGGACTGGTTCAACGGCTCAGACGCAGCGGACGGTATTATGTTCCTATAAACGATCATTAACTAATTAATGATCGTTTTATCGATCATATTATTGACTTCAAGCGAAATAACCGCTACAATATGTTCGTATAAACGAGCATTATCCTTTTAATCCTTGATTTGACGAGCATGCGCATCTCACAATCCAATGTTATCTCACCAGAGTTGGCTGCCCAAACGCAAGCGATTGGCGCTCGTCTGTCGCGCCTGCGCATTGCCCGACATATTTCGCAAATTGATGCTGCGTTGCGGGCCGGTCTTTCCCGTAACACCGCCTATCGCCTGGAGAAGGGGGATCCTGGTGTCGCCATAGGGCAGGTGCTGCGCTATATCGACGCGATAGCCCCCGGCAAGTCACTACAAAGTGTCCTGAACGAAGAGGACCCGGCGCTCGCCGCTCTGGCTGCCAGAGAGCGCAAGCAACGCGTACGTTCCATGTCCGCGGCCGAATTGGACAAGCTCGATTTTTGATGTGCGTTGACAATGACTGGTCGCACGAACCTGATTGTGTCACCGCCGCCGGGACGGCTATTTCATGAGAAAAGAAAGCACGCTCTTCGTATTTGCGCACCTCGCCGGCGAGTTCGCCCCGGCCGGGCGCTTGTCCTTGATTGAGGACGGTACGGATCTCATCGCCAGCGAGTTCGCATACGGCCTGAAATATCTGGAGCGCGGCAACGCCATCGAGGTTGATCCTGTGAGCCTATCTATCGCGGAAAAAGAGGCCGTGCGTGGGAAAGCGTTGCTTCCGGCCGGGAATCTGGCGTTCTTTGGCGGTATCCGCGACGCCGCGCCCGATGCCTGGGGGCGTCGCGTGATCGAGGCGAAGTTAAAGGTGCCGGCAAATAGCTTGCCGGAGTCAAGCTATCTGCTTGAAGCCGGTAGTAACCGTGTTGGTGCGCTCGATATCCGTGCGGCGCTCAATGCGCCTGAACTTCAGGCGCAAAGCTCGGTCGCGGACCTGCAGTATCTGCAGGAAGCCGTCGAGCGGATCGTGGCGGGCGAGCCTGTGCCAGCCAGGCTTGAATCCATCTTCGATGTGGGTAGTGCGCTGGGAGGCGCCCGTCCAAAAGCGACAGTGCGTGATGATACGGGGCTGCTATGGCTGGCAAAATTCCAAAGCCGCAACGAAGTGCTGAACGTGCCGGAAATCGAAACGGCGACGCTTCGCCTTGCGCACGAGTGCGGCTTGTCTGTCCCTGCTGTCAAAACAATCAAGTTCGGTGGACGATCCGTCATGTTGATTCGCCGCTTCGACCGTTTTTGGGGGCAGAAAAACGTCCCGCCTGCTCGCGATGAAGTGCTTCTGGAATCGTTGCCGGCCGCCGGCTTGATCGAAAAGCGCCTGGCATTTGTCAGCGGG
>JANPCW010000657.1:0-3961 GCA_031431155.1 Janthinobacterium sp.
CAGGTTCTGGCGCCGCCGACAGGAACGGCTGCGCGCCTTGCAGCGGCGCCGGACCGGGCACGGGAGTCGCGTCAGCGTGTGCGAGCGGCTCGAAGGTCAAGCCGCCCAGGTCGAAGTCAAGCCCTTGATCGTCGGGCGCGACCGGCGCAGGCAACGCCGTTTGCGGGCTCAAGTCCAGGTCCAGGTCCATCAGGATGCTCGATGGCGCGTCAGGTGTGGTAAAGGCATCGTTCAGTTGCTGCTCCAGCAAAGCCTGCGCATCGCGTGCGGAGGACGATGCAAGCGCTGGCGCAACGCTGTCGACGGCGTCGGCGGACGACGCAAGCGCGGGCTCGGCGCCGGCGCCGGCATACAGCGGATTGGCTGGGTCGAGCGCCCAGCCCAATGCTGCGGCTTGGGCCCATTCGTTGCCCTGCCCTTTGGTCATGCTGTACAACTCGCCGGCCTGGGTTTCGAAGGCGCGTGCATCCTTGCGGGTTGCGTAGATCTCAAGCAACTTCAAGCGCACCGGATCGCGCTCTGGATGGGTGCGCAGCGCTTCCTTGAGGATCTCTTCGGCCTGGGCGTCGCGTCCGTAGGCAATATAGACGTCCGCTTCCGCGATCGGATCGACTTCATTGGTGTCGAGCTGGCTGGCCGATGGTGCGAAGTTGGAATTGAACACGCTGTTATTGGTGTCCACGCTCTGGCCGCCGGTTTCGGCAAATAGGGAATGCACTTGAAGGCTCGGCTCGCCCAGAATGCTCGCATCGGCCGCTGGGTCCTTGCGCTTGCGGCGCATTGCAACCACCGCGCCTATGCCCACCAGCAACGCTGCGAGCGCCGCGCTGATCAGCAGGATGTTCTCCATCAGCCGATCCATGAGGGTCGGCTGGACTGGCGTCGCGTTCACGCGCGCCGCCGCGAGCGGGGCGCGTTGCGGTTGGGCCGCGAGCGGCGCCGCTTTGACCACCGGCGGCTTGATCACTGCCGGTTTGGCGAGTGCCGGCACCGCTGCCGCCGGCACCGCCGCCGCCGCCGCGACCTTGCCTTGTTCGGCCAGCGCCTTGTTCTTCACTTCCATCAGCTTTTCCAGATTGCTGATGTTTCTTTCCAACTCCTTGACGCGCGCCGTGGCATCGGCAATTTGCTGATCCTTTGCGATTTTGTCCTCCACCGATGCGGTGGCTGCCTTGCCGGTGGCACCGGCCACCGCCGCGGCCTTGGACAGTTTCAACTGATCTTTCGATTCGTTGGCCTGCGTTGCGCGCTCTTCCACCTTGGCCGTAATTTTTCCAGCCGCGCTCTGGGTCGGTTCCGGTTCTTTGGTCGGGGTGGCCGTGGCCACCTGTCCGGCCAGCTTATTGCGGTAAGCATTAAAGTCGGTGGCATGCGCCACGACCGTACCATGCGCCTCGCCGGCGCCGGCGGTGGCGCGCGCCGCGTCCGCGTCGGGCACCGTCAGGATCTGTCCCGAGCGCAGGCGGTTCATATTCTTGCCGTTAAACGCGTCCGGATTGGCGCGGTACAAGGCGACCAGCATCAGGTCCAGAGAAATATCGGTAGGCTTGACCTTGGCCGCGATCCGGGTCAGCGTTTCGCCCGGTTTGACTTTGTATTCGGTGGCGGCGGACACCGGCGACGCTGCGCGCTCAGGCTGTGGCGCACGTTCAGGCGCCGGCGCGCGCACTGCCCGCGCGGCGCGCGCAGCCGGGCGCTGCTGGGTCTCTGATGGCGTCTCTTGGCGCAGTCCCGGCACATTGGCCGCCGCGACAACCTGCGCCGCTTGGGTCTGACGCATTTCAGCCGGGTCGAGCAGGAAGGTGTATTCGCGCACCAGGCGGCCGCTGGTCCAGCTCAACTCCAGCAGCATGTCGACGAACGGTTCGTTGACCGGCTGGCTTGACGAGATCTTGATGAATTGCCGTCCGTTGCGTTGCTCGACGGCGAACCGGAGTGACAGCAGGGCCGGGTTAAATTCAATATTTGCAAGACGAAAAGCATCGACCGGCGCGAGCTTGGCAACCAGGCTTGCCGCGTCGTCGTTGGACACCGATGTCAGTTCGATTTCAGCTCGCAAGGCTTGTCCAAGCGAGGATAAGACTGTGAGCTTGCCAAGGCCTGCCGCATTGGCCGCAGGAGATAACAAGACGGCACAGGCGACCGCGCTGGCGAGCGTTTTCAACGCAAACGAGATTGACGCAGAGCGATTATTTACGGGCATAGTGGGCGCCATCATGGTTGACAGGGGTAACAAAAGTTTCCCGGAAGTCTCAACATATCATCATGCTCTGGCGCATGCAAGCTTTGCGCACGGTTTCGCCGCTTGGCAGGCTCGATATGTGAAAACGTGCAGCGTTTTGCGCACAACGGCTCATTTACCAACGCTGCGTAGCCCGCTACGCTGGCCAAGCGGCGCCTAAGCTTGTGCCGTATCAGGTCCCGCCGGCAACATCGAGCTAAGGCTTCGTAAAATAATAAAATGATCTTTTACATGGCGTTTGGAGTGATCACATAGTTCCATTCTCCATGGAAATCATCCCTGTCGATGCGTATCGTCGAGAATTCCTGATCGCTTACCTTGATGCCTTTCTGGTAAAGGTTTGAATCAAGTTCCGCACGCACCTTCAAGCCCTTCCTGGTCGTTGTCGCGGCGATCAAGCTGACGATCACTTCATGGCTGACTAAGGGGCGTCCGCGCCAATTCATGCTGATGTGCGAGAAAAGGCGATGTTCGATCTTGTTCCATTTGCTTGTTCCTGGCGGAAAATGACTGACCCGGATAGTGAGATTCTCCTCATCGGCGAAGCGTTGCAGCTCAAGCTTCCACAAGCGCACACGCGAACCGTTGCTGCCACCGCCATCTGCCATGATCATCAACTCTTTGGCTTCTGGATAGGCGTCCTTGCCCATGGAGTGCCACCAGCGTTGGATCGTTGATACAGCAAAGCTAGCGGTGTCGTGATCGGTGCCTACGCTTACCCAGGCGGTGTTGTTTGCCAAATCATAAACTCCATAAGGATTGGCACGGCCCAATTCTTTATCGACAAAGTCATACACATTGACTTTCTCTGGATCACCCTCCGGCCGCCATTCTTTGCCGCCATTTTTGAACTGACCGACCAATTCCTTCTTCTTGGTGTCGACCGATATCACCGGCTGTCCCGCCAGCAGGGCGGCGTCGGCTTTCTCATTGATGAATTCAAATTGAGCGTTGCGGTCTGGATGGCCCTTGCCTTCCAGCGTCTTGCGGTTGCCTTGCAGGCCATATCCCATTTCTTTGAGTAAGGTGCCAACCGACACGTGACTGATTGTATGTCCTTGTGCTTGTAGTTCGCGCGACAAGTGCATCAAGCTCTTGCAAGTCCAGCGCAACGGCGTTTCAGGATCGCCAACCGTCATCGGCTCAACCAGCCGCTCCAGTGCGACACGAATCGTCGGATCTTGCTCCAGCAATGTCTTGCGCCCCGCTCCAGGGCGTCTGATTCGGCGCCGCTCATTTGCCGGCCCTTGCTGTTCCTGCAGCACTTGCTCCAGCTCTTTCAACCCGGCCAGAATTGACCCTCGCGCAACGCCCGTGGCATTCCAAACCCGCTTTGCCCCGCCGTGCCCTAAAACCTTAGCTTCTGCCGCCGCATATAACCGTCTCTGGCGTTCATCAAGGATGCCTTCAAGTGACTTATATCGAGCAGTAATCAACGCATCATCATTATCCATGCGTCAAGTTTACACTTAAATAAAAAGTCTATGTAATTATTTTACGCATCCTTAGAGTTTGCTGATGGCTTGCCCGGCGACCGCATGCACGAACGCCTGGGCCGGCCCCAAGCCGGGAATCGCAATCGCCGGCGCCAGCTGCAACAGCGGCAGCAGCACGAACGCGCGCTCGGTCATGCGCGGGTGCGGCACCTGCAGCGATGGGGTCGCGATCCGTTCCTCGCCGTATAGCAAAATATCCAGGTCGAGGGTGCGCGGCGCATTG
>JANPCW010000658.1:0-1782 GCA_031431155.1 Janthinobacterium sp.
GGGGTATTGGCCAGTCGTACTCGGTCACGCGGAGGACTTGAATGACAGCTTTCGTTGCACTGCCGACATTCGCCGGCAACTCTTTGTCTGAAGCGGTAGGTCAGTGGCCATCGAAAGAAGAAGTATGACCAAGGCAGCAACCGCGCTAGCGCACTTCACAGTTGATGCGCCCTGCTTGCCTTGCGGCTATTTGAGCTTGGCCGCGTCCATAGCGGCTTTCACCCTATGCGCTCCGGCGCCCAAATCTGCCTTTATGCCTGCCGTCGAACCCGTACGCGGGCCGACCAGGTGATTCCATGTATCCGGAAACAGCCAATAAATGCACGCGGCAATCAGCAAGAGCACAAAGAAGATTTTGATGGCAAATCTAAGCAAGATGATGGCGACAAAAATGCACAGGACGATAATTATGATGCTGGAGAGAGTCATTGCTGAGCCTAAAATTTGTTAATTGTTAATGGTATCAGACTTCAGATGCGTACTTGGTTAGCATCCGCGTTCGTGCAAAAATCCATGCGACACAGGCCGATCGCATTGTAGATCCCCCGCATTCGCGAGGACGACGGTTTTTCGATGTGGTCTTTTCGTCAGCCTAGTTGTTGAGAGCGGGTTTCACAAAGCGCCTAAATTTGGGTCTGACGCGGGGCGACCTTTTTCGCTGCGCTCCGGCGTTCGCACCGTACTGTCATAAGCTCACAGTACCTCCCGCGACGTTGCCGCGTAATATTTCTTCACATCGCTCACATAGCGCCTGGTCTCGCTGAATGGTGGAACACCCTTGTATTTCCGCACATTTCCCGGCCCCGCGTTGTACGCGGCGAGCACATGGTCGAAGGTGCCGTGGGTACGCATCAAATATTTTAGGTAAGCGGCGCCGGCGTTAATGTTCGTTTGCGGATCGTACAAACTGTCACTGTTTCCCACACCGACGAATCTGGCCGTGCCCGGCGTGAGTTGCATCAGGCCGCGCGCATTTCTGTTGGACCTTGCGCCAGGGTCGTAGCCCGATTCTTTCTGGATGACCGCATGAATCAGTCCGGACGGTACGCCATGCAGGTTCGACGCATGAAGCACCATCCGGTGATACAGCTTTTGCTCGCAGAAACGACAGATCGCGTTTGCCACGATTTCCTGAATCGAGGCTGCATAGTCGGGCAGCGCCATTGCCATACGTGCGCGCGCGGCGTTGAATGCACTGGCTTTTTTGCGCTGCGACGGGGTCAGTCCGACGACGCCCCATTCCAGGAGAATGTCGCGCGCGGTCATGGGGCGCATGCGCTCCGGCCTGGCAGCGACCTGTCGTTCGGGCAGCACCGCTGCTTGCTGGCCGCCGCCGGCAGGATCAAGCGAGGGCATGCTGGTGCAGGCGCTCAAGAGTGCTACGGATATCGCAATTGCGTATCGGTTCCATGGGTGCGCCCTGGGCGCCGCCGCCACGATTTTCAGGTCGCAATGATTGGCCGCGCTCCCGCGCATGGATGACTGAATAATAGGCATACTTTCTCCACCAGGCGGTGTGTGGGATGCTGCCTTGAGGCGGCATCAAGCGCACGACAGTGAGCGAGCAACGGTGATATGCCGCGGGAACGGAAACTTCGGCGGGCGCGCACAGATGACTGGCGGAGAATCGGATTCGAGAGCAGATGCTTCTTGTCTGTCTCGTTTCAATTGCTGCGTGCAGCTCTGCTGTCTTAGGCGATGCCAGTAGACCAGAAGCTTTGCGTCCCCGCCTTTCAACGGGTTTGCCAATATCGGAACGGTTGTTCCAAAGCGCTTTCTCGG
>JANPCW010000659.1:0-4187 GCA_031431155.1 Janthinobacterium sp.
GGCAACGGGCAAGCCGACACAGCGCTACACCAACGCTGGCGTGCAGACGGCATCATGAGAAACCGCTTTATAATCGATTGCGGCTGTCAATCAGGTCGTAGGGCGGATGAGCGAAGCGTTATCCGCCGTGCTTGCATCGATTGGCGGATTGCGTCCGGTCACCGGCGCTCATCCGCCCTACGGGTTAACAAGATGCAATTCGCTGGCGCACGTCCGGCCAGGGATGATCAAGATCAATTTAGCGCGCGGAGCCACGCCGATGAGCAATGCAATGTTGGGCAACATCCTGACGCCGGACGGCTGGATCAACGGCGCGCTCACGTTCGGCGCGCGCATCACCGGCATTTCCGGCGCCAGCGCCGACCCCGAGCAGAACGGCGACGATTACATCATCCCGGGCTTCATCGACCTGCACGTGCATGGCGGCGGCGGCAGCGACATCATGCAGGGCGGCGATGCCGCGCACGTGATCGCCGCCCTGCACGCCCAGCACGGCACCACCAGTTTGCTCGCGACCACGATGACGGCGCCGCCGGCCGAGATCGAGATAGCCCTGAAAGCGATCGGCGCGGCCTGCGCGGCGCACCGGCCCGGCTCGGCGCGCGTGCTCGGCGCGCATCTGGAAGGCCCGTATATCAACGCCGCCAAGTTGGGCGCGCAGCCCGATTACGCGCGCCCAGCCACCTTGGCCGAGGTGCAGCAACTGGCGCGCTACGCACCGCTCAAACTGATCACCATCGCACCCGAAATCGACGGCCACCTGGCGCTGGTGCGGGCTCTGACCGAGGCCGGGATCCGGGTTCAGATCGGCCATACGCAGGGCTCCTACGAAGACGGCGTGGCCGCACTCGGCTGCGGCGCCAGCGGCTTTACCCATTTGTTCAACGCGATGAGCGCCCTGCACCACCGCGCGCCGGGCATGGTGGGCGCCGCGCTGGCGCACGCCGAGTACGCCGAACTGATTCCCGACCTGCTGCACGTGCATCCGGGCGCGATCAAGGTGGCCCTGCGCGCCATTCCCCGCCTGTACTGCGTGACCGATTCCACCGCCGCCACCGGCATGCCGGACGGCGAGTACCTGCTGGGCCGCCAGCACGTGCGAAAATGCCTGGGCGGGGTGCGCCTGCCCGACGGCACCCTGGCCGGCAGCACCCTGACCATGGACCAGGCGCTGCGCAACTTGGTCGGCCTCGGCCTCGACCTGGCCGCCGCGTCGGCCCGCGTCTCGACCCATGCGGCCGACTATCTCGGCCTGCGCGAGCGCGGCCGCCTTGTCCCCGGCAGCTACGCCGATCTGGTGCGGCTCGATCGCGGCCTCAAGCTCAAAGCCGTCTATATAGAAGGAGAAGCGTGTGACCTCAATCATGCTTAGAGAAGCCGTATCGGCAGCCGAATGCGTCGCCCTGCAACTGGCCAGCGACGGCGCACACTACGCGCAACTGGGGCGCGCCTTGAGGTCCACCTCGTTTTCCAGCGCGCTCACGATTGCACGCGGCAGCTCGGATCACGCCGCCAATTATTGCGCCTACCTGGTCATGGCGCGTTTGGGGCAAGTGGTCGCGTCGCTGCCGATGTCGCTGGTCACGCTCTACAAGTCGCCGCTGCAAACGCGCGACACGCTGGCGATCGCGATCTCGCAATCGGGCCAGAGCCCGGATTTGATCGAGCCGATCCGCTACTTCCGCGACGGCGGCGCCACCACCATCGCGCTGGTCAACGAGATCGACTCGCCGCTGGCCGATGCGGCCGAATGGGCGATGCCCTTGCATGCCGGACCCGAGCACAGCGTGGCCGCCACCAAGAGCTTCATCGCCAGCCTGGTGGCCGGCGCGCGCCTGGTCGCATGCTGGCAGAACGATCCGGCCTTGCTGTCGGCCCTGGCCGCCCTGCCGGAAGCGCTGCTAGCGGCGGCCCACAGCGACTGGTCGGGCGCGCTTGAGGTGTTGGCCCCGGCCAGCAATATCATGGTGATCGGGCGCGGCATCAGCTTTCCAATCGCGCTGGAAGCGGCCTTGAAATTAAAGGAAACCTCGTCCCTGCAGGCTGAAGCGTTCAGCGGAGCCGAGATCCGGCATGGACCGATGGCATTGATCGAACAAGGCTATCCGCTGCTTATTTTCGCCACCCGCGGCCCGACCCAGGCCGGGGTGCTGGAACTGGCGCGCGACATGCGCGCGCGCGGAGCGCGCGTGCTGCTGGCCGCACCGGCCGACGTGCCCGAGCGCGACCTGACCCTGCCCACGGCTGGCACGCCCGATCTCGATCCGATCGTCGCGATCCAGGCCTTTTACGTGATGGCGGCCAAACTTGCGCAAGCGCGCGGCTTGGACCCGGACCGCCCGCGCCACTTGAGCAAGGTTACCCAGACCCATTGAGCCTTTTGTAGGCTGCGCCCAACTTCAAACTGACGCGATAGAATCCTCAAGTCTTGCTACCATGGGCGTCTCGCCCTGCCGACCCACTATTTTTTCGGAGTTTAACCATGACCACGTCCACCCCTGCCCTCGTAGTCACGCGCTCGACCGCGATCTTGAGCGATGCCGAGCGCGCCCAGCGCATGACCGCCCCTGGTTTCGGGCGCATCTTCACCGATCACATGGTTTTAATCCCCTACCGTGACGGCGCCTGGCAACGGGGGGAAGTCAAGGCCTACGGCCCGTTGAGCCTGGATCCCTCGACCTCGTCGCTGCACTATGGCCAAGCTATTTTCGAAGGTTTCAAGGCCTTTGCCCAACCCGATGGCGGCGTGAAGACGTTCCGTCCGGACGCCAACGCCGAGCGCTTTAACCGCAGCGCCAAGCGCTTGGCCATGCCGGCGCTGCCGGTCGAGTTGTTCCAAGAAGCTGCCGATGCGCTGATTCGTCTTGACCGTGCCTGGGTGCCGCAAAACATCGGCGAGAGTCTATACCTGCGGCCCCTGATGATCGCCACCGATCCATTCCTGGGCGTGCGCCCTTCCAACGACTACCTGTTCGTGTTGTTCGCCTCGCCGGCCGGCGCCTACTTCCCAAGGGGAGTGAAGCCGGTGACGGTCTGGATCAGCGAAGACTACGTGCGCGCGGCCCCTGGCGGCACCGGTGAAGCCAAGTGCGCCGGCAACTACGCGGCCAGCCTGGTGGCCCAGGCGCAAGCCGAAGAAAAAGGCTGCGACCAGGTGGTCTGGCTCGATGCCGTTGAGCGTCAATACGTCGAAGAGATGGGCGGCATGAATTTGTTTTTCGTGTATCAGGAAGGCAAAAAAACCGTCATCGTCACGCCCGAGCTGACCGGCACCCTGCTGCCCGGCATCACCCGCCGCAGCCTGCTCGAATTGGCCAGGGATCTCGGTTTCGAGTCAGAGGAGCGCAAGCTCACGGTCGAGCAATGGCGCGCCGACGTGAAAGCGGGCCGCATGACCGAAGCGTTTGCCTGCGGCACGGCCGCTGTCATCACACCGGTCGGCCACGTCAAGGCCAATGGCTTCGAGATGGTGATCCACAACGGTGAAAACGGCCCCGTCACGATGGCGCTGCGTGATGCGCTGTTGGCAATCCAGCATGGCACCGCCCCCGACCATCACGGCTGGATGCATCCGGTTTGCTAAGCGGCCCGCGCTTCCATTAGCGTCGCTTGATCCATCCAACCCTGCTCCATGCGCGTCATGGAGGGAGAATTTAATGACAAAAAGCTGGGGCACCCGCCACCTTGCGGGCCAATTGATCATGATCCGGATTCCCGGCACCGAGCTGGACGACGACACCGCCAACTACCTGCGCGACAACCGGATCCGCGCGGTCTGCCTGTTCCGCCAGAACATGGTCGATGCAGCGCAGCTATCCCGACTGACGGCAGATTTGCGTGCGGTGATGGGCCAGCATGCCCTGATCGCGCTCGACCAGGAGGGCGGCGCCGTGGTGCGCGCCACCTGGCTGCCGAACCCGCCGGCGGCGATGGCGCTGGGCGCCGGCGACGACCCGGCACTGGCGCGCGAAGTGGGCGCGGCCTGCGCGCGCGGCGTCAAAGCGCTCGGCTTCAACTGGAATTTCGCACCGGTGCTGGACCTGAACAATAATCCGCACAATCCGGTGATCGCCGAACGCTCATTCGGCTCGGAGCCTCAACGCGCCACGCGCCTGGCGCTGGCGTGGATGGAGGGCAGCCTGGCCGAAGGCGTGGCGTGCTGCGTCAAACACTTCCCCGGCCACGGC
>JANPCW010000660.1:0-6375 GCA_031431155.1 Janthinobacterium sp.
AAACTGAAATTGTTCTAAATCAAGAACTACTGTTTCGTGCCATCAGAAAATAGCCCAACTCTCATCGAAGTTTAGGGTTAAGCGTGGATCGTGCCGAGCCAAAGCATCGCGGTCAATTTACCTTCACCTCCATTGTTGCTGCAATGGCTGTGCTGTTTCTTGCCGTGCTTAGCATCGGCTTGCCAGCTGGATATTTCATCACCCATCTGCGATATCAGCATGGACAACTCGACTCCGAGACTGAAGTCAATTCCTACTTCATTGCCGACAAGCTGAAAGCGAACCCGGATTGGCGCATCACGAATCCTGCGATTGAGCGTTTCGTTGAAGCAATGGAAACCGGGGAGCATGAAGCACGGGCCGTTCTGACGCCCGACGGCAAGCAAATCTCGTCCAGGCAAAGCAAGCCTCTGGCCTGGCCGGTGGTTTCCCATCGGGCCTCGATCAATCTCAATGGCGAACGAGTCGGTTTCTTCGTCATCGCACGTTCGCTGTCCAACATCGCGCTTGAAACGGGCGCCATTTTTCTTGCATCGCTATTCGGTTCCGCCCTGATTATTCTGGTTCTGCATCGCGTGGTGTTGCGCCGCTTGCGCCTGGTCGAGCAAGACCTGTCGCGCCGCGCCCGCTTCGACGCGTTGACCGGGCTGCCAAACCGGATTGAAACGATTAAGGAACTACAAAGGCGACTTGCCCTCAATGAGCAGTGCGGCACTGCCGTTTTCTTCATCAATCTGGATAAATTTAAGGCAGTCAACGACAGCTTTGGGCATGCGGTCGGCGATGCGGTGCTGAAGGCTTCGGCAACTTGGCTGCGAAGCTGTATCCGGCCGGGAGACTTCCTCGGACGTCAATCGGGCGACGAATTCATCATCCTTCTGAGCCTTCGCGACGGCGACGGCGACGCAGTGATTGCCCGCATTTCCGAGTCGGTGAGCAACGCATTCCTATTGCCGCAAGTGGGCCTGGGACACGAGGTGGCGATCACCGCAACGGTGGGCATCGCACTTGGTCCGGCGCACGGCGATCAAGCCGAGCTGCTGATACAACATGCCGACACGGCCATGTATGCCCTCAAGTCGCAGCGCCGCGGCGGGTGGAAAATTTACCAGCCGTCCATGACGGAACAACTCGATCGCGAAGCGCATCTGCGCGCAAAACTCAGGCACGCGCTTGAGCGCCACGAGTTCGAATTGCACTATCAACCGCTGGTTCGCCTGCACGACAGCGTGACCATCGGTGCCGAGTCGCTGATCCGCTGGCGCGATTCGGAAACCGGCGTGCTGGTGTCACCGGTCGACTTCATTCCGGAATTGGAACTCTCTGGCCTGATCGTACCCGTTGGCGAGTGGGTCTTGCGCACGGCATGCCGACAGGTGGCGGCATGGCGTAAAACGCAGCCCCATTTTCATATCGCCGTCAATGTATCGGCGCGCCAATTTATCGAGGAAGGATTTGTCGATTCGGTGGCACGCATCCTGTTTGAAGAAAAGGCCGGGCCCGGCGCCATCGAGATTGAACTGACTGAATCGATGCTGTTCGATGACGCGCTGACCACCGTCAAGCTTGCGCAGCTCAAGCGGATTGGGGTGCGCCTGGCGCTCGACGACTTCGGTACCGGATTTTCGTCGCTGGGCCGGCTGGCCAGCATGCCGTTTGACGTGGTCAAGATCGACCGTCAGTTCGTTGACAAAATGAACGAGGGGGAGCGCGAGCTCTCAGTGGTGGTGTCGATCATTGCACTGAGCCATGGCTTGGGCATGACCGTGCTCTCGGAGGGTATCGAGCAGGCCGAGCAACTTCAAGCGTTGATCGAGCTCGGATGCGAACGCGGGCAGGGCTTCTTGTTTTCCCGGCCAATACCGGCCGAGGCCTTCAACGCGGCGTTTATCGATTGCCAGCGATTGCGATCGGCTCGTCATGACAATACCGCCGCGCGGACGCGGCCAAAGAGTGTGACCGAAGCGCGCTATTGAAACGCGATTTTCGGACGAAAAAGCGGCCCGATCTTAAAATAAAATCAAGGCTCAGCGTGGACACTGCTTATCGAAAACACGGCCGACGTTTCAGCTTCACCTCCATCGTCACTGGCATGGTGTTTGTCATTCTCGCCGTTCTTACCATCGGCTTACCTACTGGCTATTTCTTGATCCATCTGCAGTATCAGCACGGACAAGTCGATACGGAAAGCGAAGTCAATGCCGATGTTATTGCCGACAAGCTTGAAGAGCATCCGGGTTGGCTCATCACCAATCCTGCCTTCGAGCGTTTCGTCGTCGAGGATGTCGTTTTCAAGGATGCTGATCGATATGAATCGCGGAGCATCTTGAGCCTGGATGGCAAAGAAATCTTCGCCAAGTATCACAGGGAGCGGCTGGAATGGCCGATTGCGTCGCATCGCACATCGATTAACGTGGATGGAAAAAGCGTCGCTTACTTCCTGATCGCGCGTTCGTTGGCTCACATCTTCCATAAAGCAATTCTGATATTTCTGGCTGCCTTATTGTGCTCGGCGCTGATCGTTTTCGCGCTGCATCGCTATGTGCTGCGCCGCTTGGGCCTGGTAGAAGACGACCTGTCCCGTCATGCCAGGCTTGACGCGCTCACTGGATTGCCGAACCGGCGCGAGACTATCCGGGAACTGCAAAGGAGACTCGCGCATGACGGACCGCGCGCCACGGCCGTGTTTTTTATCGATCTGGATAAATTTAAGGCCGTCAATGACAGCTGCGGCCATGCGGTCGGCAATGCGTTGCTCATGGCGACGGCATCGCGCTTGAGGGACTGCATCCGGCCAGAGGACTTCCTCGGACGGCTAGCGGGTGACGAATTCATCATTCTCCTTAACCTTAGCGACGACGCCGTGATCACCCGCATTTCCGAGTCGGTGAGCAACTCTTTTTTATTGCCCCAGATTTGCCTCGGGCACGAGGTAGCAATCACAGCGACCATCGGGATCGCGCTGGCTCCGGAGCACGGCGATCAAGCCGAGCTGCTGATACAGCATGCCGACACGGCCATGTATGCGCTCAAGTCGCAACGCCGCGGCGGGTGGAAGATGTACGAACGCGCGATGACGGAGCAGCTCGATCGTGAAGTGCGTCTGCGTGCCAGCCTCAAGCAGGCGCTCCAGCGCGACGAGTTCGAATTGCACTATCAACCGCTGGTACGCCTAAATGACAGCATGGCGATCGGCGCCGAGGCGCTGATCCGCTGGCGCGATTCGGAAACCGGGATGCTGGTCCAACCGGCTGACCTCATTCCGGAACTGGAGCTGTCGGGTTTGATCGTGCCGGTCGGCGAGTGGGTCTTGCGCACGGCATGCAGACAGGTGGTGGCTTGGCGCAAAACACAGCCCCATTTTCATATCGCCGTCAATGTATCGGCGCGCCAATTTATCGAGGAAGGATTCGTCGATTCGGTGGCACGTATTCTGTTCGAAGAAAAAGTTGCGCCGTCGGCCATCGAAATTGAACTGACTGAATCGATGCTGTTCGATGACGCGCTGACTACCGTCAAGCTTGCCCAGCTCAAGCATATCGGGGTACGCCTTGCGCTCGACGACTTCGGTACCGGATTTTCGTCGCTGGGCCGGCTGGCCAGCATGCCATTTGACGTGGTCAAAATCGACCGCCAGTTCATCCACGACATGAACGAGGGCGAGCGCGAGCGTTCCGTGGTGGTGTCGATCATTGCAATGAGCCATGGCTTGGGCATGACCGTGCTCTCGGAAGGGATCGAGCAGACCGAGCAACTTCAAGCGCTGATCGAGCTGGGATGCGAACGCGGGCAAGGCTTCCTGTTTTGCCGGCCAATACCGGCCGAAGCGTTTAGCGCACTGTATATTGACTGCAAGCAAGCACTACCAGCCAGCCATGGCGGGTCAATTCTTGCCCAACAGCATGACTAAACAAGTGTGCGATCCGTTTGCGCAACACCGACCTCCCGTTTCGCCAACTTTCAAAGTAAAATGCGTCAACTTTCCCCAATTCAGTGGATTGTCGCCGAGTAATATTTATCATCCGGCTTGATTTTGTGATACGGCGGCGATTGAAAGCCCCATTTATTTCGCTAGCGTTTATGTCAAAAAAACCGTCGCACAAGGCCATCGAAATCAAGATTTCCACCGTGGTCGCCGTTTCCGCCATCTTGTACGCGAGCGATATCGCGGACTTGGACCTCGCCCTGAAACAAATGACCGGCGGTAGCACGGATTTCTTCGATGATGAGTTTGCTGTCATCGACGTCGCAGCACTGGTGTCGCAAGAAACGATCGACTGGGCACGCCTGATTGCATTACTCAAAAGCTATCACCTCAATCCGGTGGCAGTGCGCAATGCTGCCCCTTCGATGACGCCGGCGATCCTGGCGCACGGCCTGAGCCTGGACGGGGGCGGCAAGAACGCCGCAGAAACGGGCGTCGCAGTTGTCGCCGGTCTGCCCGAGGCACAGCCTGGACCGCTTGCGGTCGCCACTGCGGTGATTGCGCCGGGCGCGCTGATCATCGACACGCCGGTGCGCGCCGGCCAGCGCATTTACGCGCGCGGCTGCGACCTGATCATCACGGCCGTGGTCAATAACGGCGCCGAAATTATCGCCGACGGCAGCATCCACGTCTATTCGGCCCTGTACGGGCGCGCCCTGGCCGGCGCTTCCGGCAATGCCGAGGCGCGCATTTTCGCGCTCTCGATGGAGCCGGAGCTGGTGTCGATCGCGGGCGTCTACCGCACTTTCGACGACGGTTTCCCGCGCCAGCTGGCGCATCAACCGGCGCAAATTCGCTTGGTCGGCGATCGAATCGATATACTAGCGGTCAGTCCGGCATCCCGCCCTTAAGCTTCGCTATTTGAAAAGGATTTTTTGTGGCAAGAATTATTGTTGTAACGTCCGGTAAGGGCGGCGTCGGTAAAACGACCTCGAGCGCCAGTTTTTCCACTGGCCTGGCCATGCGCGGGCACAAGACCGCGGTACTCGACTTCGACGTCGGCTTGCGCAACCTGGACCTGATCATGGGCTGCGAGCGGCGCGTGGTATACGACCTGATCAATGTGATCAACAAGGAAGCCACGCTCAACCAGGCCCTGATCAAGGACAAGCACTGCGACAACCTGTTCATCCTGCCGGCTTCGCAGACGCGCGACAAGGATGCCCTGTCGGAAGACGGCGTGGAGCGCGTGCTGCACGACTTGATCAATATGGGCTTCGAATACATCATCTGCGATTCGCCGGCCGGGATCGAGCACGGCGCCCTGATGGCGCTCACGTTTGCCGACGAAGCGATCATCGTAACCAATCCGGAAGTGTCCTCGGTGCGCGATTCAGACCGTATCCTGGGCATCATCCAGGCCAAGTCGCGGCGCGCCCTGAACGGCGCGGAACCGGTCAGGGAACACTTGCTGATCACCCGCTATTCGCCCAAACGGGTCGCGGCCGACGAAATGCTGTCGTTCGAGGACGTGCAGGAAATCCTGCGCATTCCCTTGATCGGTGTCATTCCGGAATCGGAATCGGTGCTGCACGCATCGAACCAAGGCAATCCGGCAATCCATTTCAAGGGGACCGATGTGGCCGAAGCGTACGAAGACGTGATTTCGCGTTTCCTTGGCGAGCAACTGCCGTTGCGCTTTACGACCTATGAAAAGCCCGGCCTGCTGCAGCGCATGTTTGGGACGAGATAAACATGGCCCTGCTCTCATTCCTGTTCCCTCCCAAGCCCAAGACGGCGGTCGCGGCCAAAGAGCGTTTGCAGATCATCATCGCGCGCGAACGCAACGGACGCGGCGGCCCCGATTTCCTGCCGGCCCTGCACCGGGAGTTGATCGCGGTCATTTCGAAGTACACCCGGGTCAACGCGGACGACATCAAGATCTCGCTCGACCGCCAGGGCAACCTGGAAGTGCTGGATGTAAACGTGGTGTTGCCGGACGCGTGACGCGGCGCGCGGCTTCTTATTCTTATTTAGGCCGCGCCACCAGCAACTCTTGCGCCACCACGGCGCAAGCTTCGACATGCTGATAGCCGATCTGGCGAAATACCGCAAAGCCGATGGCGGCCGAGACGATCTGGCCGGCCAGCGGCACGAATTTGGAGGCTTGCCTGGCCACGCTTTTTAGGCCGGTGCGCTTGAGCACCTGAAAAATCAATTCGCGCGTGATTAATTTTCCCACCATCATGCCGCCCATCCCGACCGCCGCCTCATAGGCAATCAGCCTGAACTGTGGCTGCAGCCGTTCGATCTGGTGCGGCGTCAAGCCGAATTCCAGATTGACGTCGTTGATCAGGACCGTGAACAGACCCAGATCGGACACCACATCGACCCCTGGGATCGGGATCGCCGACACCCCGGCCGAGATCACGGCACGCCGCCGCACCAGG
>JANPCW010000661.1:0-3597 GCA_031431155.1 Janthinobacterium sp.
CAGCAGCAGGCCCTGGTTGGCGCGGAACCCCTTCAGGGTCTGGAGAATAAACGCGGCCGCGACGGCACGCTGGTCGTCGTCAGCCGCGACCTACGCCAATACCAGGCGGTACCGGCCATCGCCGCGAACTTGCAAGCAGCGCTCGATGACTGGGAAGCGCTCGCACCCCAGCTTGAGCATGTCTATGCCGCCCTCAATGGCGGCAGCGCGTCGAATCCGCAGCCCTTCGACGAGGCTTTGTGCCACTCGCCGTTGCCGCGCGCCTACCAATGGGCCGACGGTTCGGCCTATATCAACCACGTTGAGCTAGTGCGCCGTGCGCGCGGGGTCGAAGTGCCGGCCTCGTTCTACACCGATCCCCTGATCTACCAGGGCGGTTCCGATTCATTCATCGGCCCGCACGACCCGATCTGCGCGCTGACCGAAGAATGGGGCATCGACCTGGAGGCGGAAGTGGCCGTCATCACCGGCGACGTTGCGATGGGTGCGAGCGCGGCTGAGTCGGCCAAGGCGATCCGGCTAGTCATGCTGGTCAACGACGTCTCCCTGCGCAACCTGATTCCGGCCGAATTGAACAAGGGTTTCGGGTTTTTCCAGTCCAAGGCAGCCAGCGCGTTCTCGCCGGTCGCGGTCACGCCCGACGAACTGGGCCGGCAATGGGAGGGCAGCAAGCTGCACCTGCCTCTGGTGGTGCAGATTAACCAGCGCCCGTTCGGTAAACCGAACGCAGGCGAGGACATGACCTTCAATTTCGCGCAGCTGGTGGCGCATGCTGCCAAGACCCGCGAGCTGGCGGCCGGCACCATCATCGGCTCGGGCACGGTCTCGAACAAGCAGGGCAACTTGCACGGATCGAGCATCGAGAACGGCGGAGTGGGCTATTGCTGCCTGGCCGAAGTGCGGATGTACGAAACGATCGAAAACGGCGCGCCCAGCACTAACTTCCTCAAGTTTGGCGACCGCGTGCGGATCGAAATGTTCGACCCAAGCGGTGCCAGCATTTTTGGCGCGATCGATCAAGCTGTGGCGCCGTACCAGGGACGCCACTGACATGAAGCTCTATACTTATTTTCGCAGCTCCGCCGCCTACCGCGTACGCATTGCGCTGAACCTGAAGGGGCTCGCCTACGAGTCGATTCCGGTGCACCTGCTCAATAGCGGCGGCGAGCAACTGCAGCCGGCCTATCGCGCGATCAACCCGGCCGCGCTGATTCCGGCGCTCGACGACGAGGGCAGCACGGTGACGCAGTCGCTGGCGATTATCGAATATCTGGACGAGACCCGTCTCGCCTTCCCACTGCTGCCGTCGGATCCGCTTGGCCGCGCCAGGGTGAGGGCGCTGGCGCTCACGGTCGCTTGCGAGATCCACCCGCTGGGCAATCTGCGCGTGCTCAAGTACCTGGTGCGCAACTTGCACGTGTCGGACGAGGCCAAGCTCGAGTGGAGCCGGCACTGGGTGCAATTGGGATTTGCGACGCTGGAGGCGCACCTGGCAAGCGATCCGCAAACTGGCCGCTTTTGCCACGGTGACACGCCGACCATGGCCGACTGTTGCCTGATTCCGCAAGTGTTCAACGCACGGCGCGTGGACGTCGATATGACGCCTTACCCGACCGTCATGCGGATCCACGCAGCCTGCGAGGCACTGCCCGCGTTCTTCGCGGCGCACCCGGCGCAGCAGCCGGACGCGCAATAGTCAAGCTATCGGACCTTAGCGGTTATAGCGGCTACCCCGATCATTACGCATCATCCGTTCCACATCATCGTGCAAGGCCGTCAATTCGTTTCGTAATTGACGGCGCTCTTGCCCCGTAACGACGCCATCGCGCTTGAAATTGGCTTCGTGGCGTTTGATGTCGCGTTCGGTGCGGTACAACCTGCGCGCTTCATGCTTTGTCAATTGGCCGGAGCGAACGCCTTCGTCGATCCGATCACGGATCCTTAATTCACGGTTGTCGATGCCGGGCGTGCGATCGGGCTGTTGTGCAAGCGTGCGCGGATTGGAGATTTTACGTTCGACCTCAGCGCGCAGAGCATCGAGCTCCTGGCGCAATTGCTGACGTTCCTGTGCACTGGCTGATCCGTCGGACTTAATGCGATTTTCCCGGATCTGAATGTCTCGTTCATGCCGATACAGCGTCTGTGCTTCGGAGGGGGTAATGTGCCCCGACGCCAAGCCTTGTCGAATACGTGCGCTAACATCTTGCTGGGCGCGATCGATGCCAGGCGTGTATGTGCTTTGCGCCATCACCGGTGCTGTGCCCAGGCCGGCAAACACAGCGGATGCCAATAAAGAGCCAATGATCAATTTTGATTTCATATCGATTTTTCCTGTTCTTTATGGATTGAGAAACTAGTACAAGAACGTACCTACTCCGATCGAAGCGATGCGCGCGCCCACATACTTAATGCGTTAGTGTGGCCGGAGTGCCGCCTTGACCATTTCAAAGGCATCGCCTGCGATGCGCTCGGCCTTGCCGGAAACTCGCTTCCGGACGCCTCGCAATTGCAGTTCGCGGTTGCCGATCAGTTTTCCGGTTTCTTCTTCCAGCATGCCGGCGATGCCTCGCACCGTACCCCTGAATTGGTTTCTGTTCATGATGATGACTCCTGATAAATGATTAATAGAGAAAATGGGTAGCTAGGCGCGTTCCACGACGGGCTGCGCGCACGACAAACATCGCCGTTAGCCGAGGTTTGAGGGCGTCTGCGGCACGTCGCGCCCGCTAACCCTGTTCGATAACCATGGTCGGCTCGGGTTGCCTGATGTCGACACTGCTGCAACCTTGGCGCGGGCCTTGATAGCGCGTGCTGTTGGTTGGTGTTGCTGGTGTTGCGTTTGTATGTGCGAGCCCGCGACGCCGAGTTCGTCGATCGGGGTCGTCTTTAAGGGGGATTGCTTGCTGTCGACGAGACCTTGGGATAACACTCGGATGAAATTGGCAAATGGCAGTAGGGAGATAAACGGTTGTTTTTTCATTACGGCTTCATCCTTGGACTAAAAGATCGGTGGACAGTGCATCGCGGCGACATTTCGGTCGCTGGCTCTTTTTGGTGCGGCTTGTTTACAGATTGAGCTCAAATTGACGGGCGGTCGGTGCGGCGCCGCACAAATCGTTGAGACTTAGAGGTAGGTCTTTGAAGGATCGCAACTACTGAGTCCGCTAGAACGCCTCCGGTGTCAGACTTGTTGTCGCGACACGAGGAATCCTTGCACCGTTTATTGGAAGGCGCGGTATGGATTTCCGCTTTGCAACCGCACACAGTCTTTGCCGGCAGCACACGGCTATCGTCGCGCCCCCGGCCCCGCCATGCCGCGCGGGAGCGATGGGGGCGCCGAAACAATTTTCAGTTTTTCAGAGGCCTGTTACAAGCTGTGAATCGGCTGTGAATCGGCTGTGAACGGCGCATACGTTAGTAGCCTCCTCCCCGCGGCAGATCCCGCGTCACATCAAACGCGGCCTCGCCGGACGTGTTGGACCTTGGCGTGCCGCTAGATGAATCGCTTGGCATACTGCTGCAGCCCGTCAACACCACAGTTGCCAGGCCTGCAGACAGGATAATTTTTAAAATGAATGAAAACGGTTGCATGACAGT
>JANPCW010000662.1:0-5536 GCA_031431155.1 Janthinobacterium sp.
CGACAACCCGATCGCGCCGGGCGTGGCGATTACCTATTTCCAGATCTTTAACAAGTCGGTGCAGGCCGGCGCGGGCGCGCGTCCGGGCTTGCTGCGCGGCGCGCTCGACGACGCCAGGGCCATCACGCTGGAGGCGCGCGATTCGGTGTTCTCGCTCGAATTCGCGGCCCTGCACTATGCGGCGCCCCAGAGCAACCGTTTTTCCTACCAGTTGCAGGGATTCGATCAAACCTGGGTCGCGACCGACGCGGGCAAGCGCTTTGCGACCTACACCAATCTCGATCCCGGCCAATACGTGTTCCGGGTCAGGGCGGCCAACAAGGACGGGGTCTGGAACCTGGTCGGCGCCACGCTGGCGATCACGGTCCTGCCACCATACTGGAAGACATGGTGGTTCCGCAGCCTGGCCGGATTGCTGGCGCTGGGCAGCGCGTACGGCGCCTACCGGGTACGCGTGCGCGGCATGCGGCATCACAAGGCGCTGCTTGAGCAGCAGGTCAAGGCGCGCACCGCCGAAGTCGAACAGCAGAACCGCCTGCTCGAGCACCAAAAGCAAGAGCTGGAGTTGCGTCGGCGCGAGGCAGATAGCGCGCGCGCCGATGCCGAGCAACGCCACCTCGAGTCCGAACGCCAGAAGCAGGAAGTGGAGCGGCAAAAGGAAAACGTCGAACTGGCGCACCGCAATATCTCGGTGATGAGCGAGCTCGGACGCGAGATGACGGCTACGCTCGACATCGAGACGATCATGGAAGCCGTGTACCGCCACGTGCGCCATTTGATGGATGCGCGCATTTTCGGGATCGGCTTTTACCGCGCCGAGAAGGGCGTCATCGAATTCCCGTTCGCGATGGAGCAGGGGCTGCGCAACCAGCCCTACAGCCGCCGCGTGGACGACCCGAACCAGCTCGCGGTCTGGTGCCTGAACCATGGACGCGAGATTTTTATCAACGACCTCGATGCCGAGTATGGCAACTACATCGGCGTGGCCGGCCACGCGACGCTGGTGCGCGGCAGGCGCGACGACAGCGCCGCCGCCGTCCCGCAATCGCTGTTATATGCGCCGCTGATGGTCAAGGAGCGCGTGATGGGCGTGTTGTGCGTGCAGAGCTTGGACAAGAATGCCTACCGCAGGGTGCATATGGACATGCTGCAGAGCCTGGCCGCGCACGCCGCCGTCGGCCTCGACAATGCGAGCGCCTACCAGCAACTGGCAGAGGCCAAGCTCCAGCTGCGGCACGCCAAACAGAAAGCGGAGGACGCCACGCGCCACAAGTCCGAGTTCCTGGCCAATATGAGCCATGAAATGCGCACCCCGCTGGCCGGCGTGATCGGCATGCTCGGTTTCGCGCTGCGCGACGCCGGGCTGCAAAAGGCCACGCGCGAGCTGATTGCGCGCGGGCTGACCAACGCCCAGTCGCTGCTGGCCATCATCAACGACCTGCTTGATTTTTCAAAGATCGAAGCGGGCAAACTGAGCGTCGAAAACATCGACTTTGCCTTGTCGCCGATGCTCGACGATGTAGTCGAGCTGTTCGCGGAACAGGCCGCTGCCCAAGGGGTCGCGTTCGGGCTTGAATTGGGGCCCGAGCTGCCGCCGTTTGTGGTGGGCGATCCGACCCGGCTGCGCCAGGTGCTGGTGAACCTGGTTGGCAACGCGTTTAAATTTACCACGCGCGGGGCCGTGACGGTGCGGGTTGGACGGGGCGGCGGCAACAACCCGCGCGATCTGCTCACCCCGATCGACCCGATCCGCTTTAGCGTGTGCGATACCGGCATCGGCATTTCGCTCGAGGCGCGCGCCCGCTTGTTCCGCGAATTCGAGCAGGCCGACAGCAGCACTACGCGGCGCTATGGCGGCACGGGACTGGGCCTGGCAATCAGCCGCCAGCTGGTGGAGCTGATGGGCGGCCAGATCGGCGTCGACAGCACGCCGGGCGTGGGCAGCACCTTCAGTCTGGTGCTGCCGCTGGCCGTCGGCGTGGCGCCGGCGCTGCCATTGGCGGTGCAGCATGGCGCGCGCGCGCCGCACAGCCATCGGCTCAGAGTCCTGTGCGCCGAGGACTTTCCGACCAATCAGATCATCATCCGCATGATGCTCGAAGAGCTGGGCCATCAGTGCGAGATGGTCGACAATGGCGCCCTT
The DNA here is from genome assembly GCA_031431155.1 of Janthinobacterium sp. GTDB lineage: Bacteria > Pseudomonadota > Gammaproteobacteria > Burkholderiales > Burkholderiaceae_D > JANPCW01. The sequence continues at coordinate 2,144 of JANPCW010000662.1, forward strand.
GCGCTGGCGGCCTGCGCCGGTCAGAGCTACGACCTGATCCTGATGGATGGCCGGATGCCGGAGATGGACGGGGCCACGGCCACACGGCTGATCCGCGCGGGCGGCTCCGACAAAGCAACCGTGCGCGACCGGGACCTGATGATAGTCGCACTGACCGCCAACGCCAGCGAGGACGATCGCAGCCGTTACCTGGCGGCCGGCATGGACGATTTTCTCACCAAGCCGATCGGCCAAGCGGCCCTGCACGATCAATTGAGCCGCGCCATCGAACGCCAACTGCAGCGCGGCGTGGCGCTGGCGCCGATGCCGGAGGTGGCGCCGCGGGAAAATGACGAACGCGAGGCACCCGAGATTTGCAACGAGCGCCGCAGCACCGCGCTCAAGGTGCGCATGCGCGCCGCGTTTGCCGCCGACGTGCCGCTTCGGATGGAGCAACTGGAGCGGGCCATGTGCCAGCGCGACCAAGAGACAGCGGGCCGGCTGTTGCATGGCATCAGGGGCAGCGCCTCCTACCTGGACCAGCCAGTGCTGCGTGACGTGTGCAGCGAGCTCGAAGCGCTCGCCGATCAAGGTTGCTGGCCAGCGCTGCAAGAAGCGATGCCGCGCTTGCGCCAACTGCTTGGCAGATTTGAGGCCGCGCCCGGCGAACGTGGGGGCACCACCTTTTGATGAACGAAGTGGCTCAGTCGATATAATTGAACGCAGGCGCCAGCGCCCATGCAATTCAAGTGCCGGGAACCGTACAAGGAGGCTCAATGAAAGTTTTAATCGTCGATGATGACGTGATCTCGCGCATGGTGCTGATGGACTTGATCGACCGTTGCGGCAAGTTCGAGATTTTGGAAGCGAACGACGGAGAGGACGCATGGCGCCAACTCGAGCAGGGCCTGCGCCCCCTGATCTGTTTTTGCGACCTGCGCATGCCGTACCTGTCGGGCATCGAGCTGTTGCAGCGCGTCAGAGGCAATGACCAGCTTAACGCCATGCCATTTATCCTGGGGTCCGCAGCCTCCGATCAGGCTAACGTTGAGCAGGCCATGCGCTTCGGCGCCGCGGGCTATCTGGTCAAGCCATTCCAGGCGCGACAGGTGCTCATGCACCTTGCCCCGTTGCTGGCTAAGGGGTCCGGGAGCGCACCGACGGCTTGAATGCGGGCTGCCTGACGACGCTGGTACGCGTGTCGTTTACGAATGAATCTATCAGGTAGGGCGGATGAGCGAAGCGTTATCCGCCAATCTGTGCAAGCATACGGCGGATTGCGGCCGGTCACCGGCGCTGATCCGCCCTACAGCCAGCAATTATCGACACACATGGGACGCACTAGCCCGATGCCGTCAGGGTGATGCCCGTTTCGACCAGTCTGGCAAATTGGTCCGCCGCGAGCGGCTCACTGAAGTAAAAACCTTGCCCTTCGTCGCAGCGCCGGACCCGGAGAAATCGAAATTGCTCGCGCGTTTCCACACCCTCGGCAACCACGCGCAGCCTCAAGTTTCTGCCCATGCCGATCACCGCCGTAACAATGATGCCATTGTCCGAGGCGGGCGCCGCATCGCGCACAAAGGATTGGTCGATCTTGAGCACGTCGATGGGGAAATGCTTCAGATAGGCCAGGCTTGAGTAACCGGTCCCGAAATCATCCACTACCAGCTTGACGCCCAACTCCTTGAGCGCGCGCAACGTGGTGTGGCTGGACTCTGCATTGCGCATCAAAACGCTTTCAGTCAATTCCAGTTCAACGTTGCGCGCGTCGACCTTGCTATCACTGAGCGCGGCGCGCACGCTGTCCAGGAACCCCGGGGCTTTGAACTCGGTGGCCGAGACGTTGACCGCAATCGATCCTGGGGCCAGCCCTGCATCGGCCCACAGCTTGGCCTGCGTGAATGCCTCGCGCAACACCCAATGTCCGATCGACCCGATCAAGCCGCAATCTTCGGCGATCGGCACGAAATGGTCAGGCAGCACCAGCCCGCGCCGCGGATGGCGCCAGCGAATCAGCGCTTCAGATCCGGAAATCGCACCGGTCTTGAGGTTGACCTTGGGCTGGTAATGCAGCACGAATTCATCGCGCTTGAGCGCGTTGTGCAGATCCGCTTCGATCGCTTGCCGCTCGACTGCCCGCAAGTTTATTTCCTCATTGAAAAACTGGTAGTTGTTGCGTCCGCGTTTTTTTGCATGGTACATTGCCGCGTCCGCATTCTTGACCAGCGTATCGGCGTCATCGCCATCGTGCGGGTAGACACTGACACCAATGCTGGTTGTGACATGCAGTTGGTGTCCAGCCACGAAATACGGCGCCGCGATTTCAACCAGTATTTTTTCAGCGACATGCAAGACCCCTTCCGCATGTTTTTCGTGCGGGGTGACGATGATGAACTCGTCTCCGCCCTGGCGGCTGACGGTGTCGATGGTGCGGGTGATCAAGGTCAGCCGCTGCGCCACCGACTGCAGCAATCTGTCGCCGATGGCATGACCTAGCGAGTCATTGATGTGCTTGAAATTGTCGAGGTCGAGACAGATCACCGCTAACTGTGTGCCGTGACGTGTGGCAAGCATGATCGCATGGGTGATGCGGTCATTGAGCAGCAGACGGTTTGGCAAGCCGGTCAGAAAATCGTGCTGGGCCAAATACGTCATTTTCGTGAACGTCGCGGCCTCGGCTGCGCTCACGTCGTGCAGCACCACAACCGCACCGCTCAGCTGCCCGTTGCGTTCAAGCACCGGTGCGACCGACATTTCGATGGCTGTCTCATGTCCGTCACGGCGCACCAGCAGCATGCCGGCAGCGCCTTGCACGGGCTTGCGTTCAGCAATCGCCGTTTGCAAGTGATCCCAGACCGGCTCGCGGCTGGTGGCGTCCACGATCTGCGCCACTTCGGCGAATGAACGACCGCTAGCGGTTTCCTTGGACCACCCGGTCATGCGTTCGGCGACCGCGTTCAGATAGGCCACATTGCCTGCCAGGTCGGTGCTGAGCACCGCCTCGCCGATCGATTCGAGGATCACCCTGCCGCGTTCTTTCTCGACGAATAAGGCCGCTTCGACGGCCTTGCGGTGGATAATATTGCGCAGCGATTGCGGTACCAGGCTGCTTCCAAAATGTCCTTTCAACAGATACCCCTGCGCGCCGCGCTGGACCGCTTCGATGGCGCCAGGTTCGTCTTCTTCAAATGCGATGATCAGAATCGGAACGTCCGGCGCGGCCTGAAACAAGCGGTCGAAGGTCTCAATGCCCCGGCTGTCAGGCAGGAATAAATCGGCCAGCATGATATCGACCCGTCCCTCGCGTAGTCGATTCAGCGCTTGGGCAAGCGATGTCACCCATGCGATGTCAAAAGGACCGTCCTTCGCAGCCGCCAGCACTTTCTTAAGGCTTGCATTGTCGGCCGCCTCTGC
>JANPCW010000663.1:0-4407 GCA_031431155.1 Janthinobacterium sp.
ACACGACCGGGTAGCCGATTTCGCCCGCCATCAGCAACGCCTGCTCCGCATCATGGGCAATGCGCGTCTGGATGACGGGAATGCCGTAGGCGGCCAGCAGCGCTTTCGCCTGCGGCTCGGTCAGCATGGTCTGGCCGTCAGCGAGCGCGCTGGTGACGATGGCGCGCGCGGCCGCGCGTGCGGGCGCAGCGGCGACCGGCGTGTGCGCCGGCACTTGCATCAGCAGCTCCTGGTTGCGCCGATACTGGATAATTTGCAGAAAGCCCTGCACCGCTTTTTCGGGTGTGTCATAGGTCGGCAAGCCCGCCTCGGCAAAGACCTGGCGCGCCGGCGCCACCGTGGCGCCGCCCAGCCAGCACGACAGAATGTTGTTTCTGGCGGCCGCCGCCAATGGCACCACGGCAACGGCGATCTCGGTCGCGGCGACGATCGCGCTCGGGGCGTGCAGGAACAGCAAGGCATCGGACTGCGGCTCCTTGAGCAGCACCTCGAGCGTGCTGACATAGCGTTCTACCGGCGCATCGCCGATGATATCGACCGGATTGGCGTGCGACCAGGTGCCGGGCAGCAATTTATCGAGCTGTGCCAGGCTCTCGGGCGACAGCTCGTGCAACTGGCCCCCGCCCGCAATCAAGGCATCGGTTGCCGTCACCCCCAGCCCGCCGCCGTTGGTCATGATCGTCAAGCGTTCTCCGGAGGCGGCAAACTGGGGCTTGGCGCGGGCCAGCGTTTCCACCGCATTGAACAAATCCTCGGTCGAATACACGCGCAGCATGCCGGCGCGCCGGAGCGCCGCATCGTACACCGCGTCCGAGCCAGCCAGCGCGCCGGTATGGGAAGCGGCGGCCTTGGCGCCTTCAGCCGCACGGCCGGCCTTGAGCACGATCACCGGCTTGCTGCGCGCCGCAATGCGCGCGGCCGACATGAACTTGCGGGCGTGGTGCAGGTCCTCCATGTACAACAGGATGGCGCCGGTGTCGGCGTCGCTGGCGAGGTAATCGAGCAAATCACCGAAATCGGCGTCGGCCGCCTCGCCCAGCGAAATGAATTTGGAAAAGCCGATGCCGCGCGCATTGGCCCAATCGAGCACGCCGGTGACCAGGGCGCCCGATTGCGAAATGAACGCAATCTTGCCGGCCAGCGCGCCGGTGTGGGCGAAACTGGCGTTCAGGCCGATGCCCGGCACCAACAGGCCAACGCAATTGGGGCCGAGGATGCGCAGCAAATAGGGCCGCGCCGCGTCCAGCATCGCCTGCTTGGCAGTTTTTCCGCCCGACACTTTGAGCGCGCCAAGGCCGGCCGTGAGAACGATGGCGGCCTTGGTGCCGCGTGCGCCCAGCTCGGCGATCAGGCCCGGGATGGTGGCCGGCGGCGTGCACAGGATGGCCAGTTCTGGCGCCGCCGGCAAGGCGCTCACCTTGGCATAGCATTTCATGCCCATCAGCGCATCGTATTTCGGGTTCACCGGCCAGATGTTGCCGGCAAAGCCGCCGTCCACCAAATTCTTCAGCACTGTCGTGCCCACCCCATGGGGCTGGTTGGACGCGCCGATCAACGCCACCGATGCCGGTTTGAACAGATGCTCCAGATTGCGAATACTCATGGCTCTCCCTTTGATGACTGGTTTACTAGTGTCGCCGATACTACCAGCGTGACGTGTGATCTTCCGTGACTCCGGTCAGTTGCGTCACGATCCGCGGCGGCGCGTGTTTGGCGGCCCTGACCCAGCCGCTAAAGCTGCCGATCGGCTGCACGTAGTTGCTGGCTGCGATCAGCAGATTCTTGTTTTGGCGGCGCGCCCCTTCCGGCACGAAATGCAGGTCCAGCAGCGCGTCGTCGGTATAAATATGCCAGGGTGCGAGCGGGTCGGCTGCATCGAACTCGAACGTGGCTGCCCCCAACGGATACAGTTGGCCATCGAGCCAGAGCGCATTTTCATGGGCGCCGAAGTAGCCTGCCTGCAAGTTGAAGCCGAGCGCCAGGCTGTGGCCCGAGGCCCAGAGCCACGCCGTATCACGCGCCAGCAGCCCGTTCGAATAGTCAAAACTGGCAACCCCGTCGTTCAATCCAAAGCGCTGGCCGCCGACCCGCACTTCGCCGGCCAGCGCCAGCCCCGACGATTTTTGGGTCGCGTGTACCGATCCGCCCTCAACCGGGCCCACCGCCAGCAGCAACCCTGCCGTGCCGGCGCCAAATTGCGCGTCGATTTCAAAATGCTTGCAGCGCAGCGTCAGCCCCGATGCGGCCAGTGCAATCGTCTTACCCGGAAAAGTGAAACGGCTGGCGCCCCCGGCATGATCGGCCAGCTGCGCCGTCAAGCCCGGCAAGTCATCCTGGGAAAAACTGGCGATCACTTTGCGCAGGCGTCGATCGAAGGCGTAGGCAAACGCGGTATTGGTCCAGCCAAGGTCGACGATGGCGATGCCGCAAAACAGCTCATCGGTGGCCAGCGCGGCGTAGTGCCAGCGCTTGTGGTGAAAGCGGCGCCACCATTTTCCACGCGCGTACGGGGCGGCAAGCGCGGCCCAGTCGAAGCCATCGACCGCGCCGGCATAGCGGCCGAAACGGGGCCGGCCAGCGGGTCCGATCACCGGATCAGGTGCGCCGGGCAGCGCCTCGCCAGTCATGGGGCGCCTGGCCCGCACGCCAGCTGCGCCTCTAGCATGGCCCCGAATGCGGTGGGAATAGTGCGCGTGACGCTGACCCGCGCACAGGCGTGCCAGCGGGCGCAGCGCATCAGCGCGCCGGCAACGTCGCGCGTGAAGCGCTCGCTCACGCGCACCCCGGCTTCGAGTTCCAGCGCCTTCACTTCGAACACCCCGTCGCGCCGGTGCGCCTTGGCATCGACCCGGCCCACCAGCGCGCCGCGGCGCAGGATCGGCAGCGTGAAGTAGCCGTAGCGGCGTTTTTCGGACGGGGTATAGCATTCGAGGCGGTAATCGAAGTCGAACAGTTCGAGCGCGCGGCGCCGGTCCCATACCACAGGGTCGAACGGCGACAGTACCGTGGTCACGCTCGGTTTCAGGTCGCCAGCGGCGGCGCTGTGCGCCAGCGTTAGGTGATCCGGATGCAGGTAGACCGACTCGGCCCAGCCGTCCACCCGCGCCTTAAGCAACGCCCCTTCGTCCACCAGCGACTCAGGGTCGAGGCGCGGAACCTTGGTGCGAAAGTAGTCGCCGATCCATCCCGCTTTGGCCACGCCAAGGGCCTTGACGGACTTGAGAACGAGGCTGCGCTGGGTCTCGGCCATGGGCCGCAACTGGCTGTCGTCCCAGCTCGGGAGCACCCGTTCGGCCAAGTCATACACGCGTTGAAAATTATGGCGGCGCGCGATCATCAGGGCACCCGCAGTGAACAAGACTTCGAGCGAACGCTTCTCGGGTTTCCATTCCCACCAGCCGCCGCTCTGGCCATCGGTGCGCGCGAAGTCGACCGAGCGCGTGGGCCCGTTGGCGCGGATGTGCTCCAACACAGCGTCGACCTCGGCGCGCCGTTCGCTGATCCATTTTTCGGAATACTTCCAGCCCATCGAACCGGGGTCGATCATGCGGTGCCGGTACAGGCCGTAATCCTCGATCGGCACGAAGCTGGCCTCGTGCGCCCAGTATTCGAACAGCGCGCCGTCGGCCAGCAATTGATCGAGCCAGGCCTGTTGATAGTCGCCAAGCCGGCTCCACAGCACCAGGTAGGGGCTGCGCGCAACCACGTGGATGGTGTCGATCTGCAGCACGCCCATGGCGCGGATGGTCGCGAGCACGTCGTTCTTGGTGGCTTTCTTGCGGCCGGGCTGGAGCAAACCCTGCGCCGCCAGATGCAGGGCGCGCGCCGCCGGGATCGACAGCGTCGGTGGCGTCAGTGGCGCCACCCTGCGCGCCGCTTCAAGCCTGGTCCTTTTTCTTGATCAGGCCGGACAACGCGGCAAACGGATTGTGGGTGGCCGGCTGCACCGTTCCCGACTGCATTCCAGGGCCTCGGTCCGCTTCCAGATAGCGCGAGTGCTCATTGTCGTGGCAGTACAGGCATAACAACTCCCAGTTGCTGCCATCGGGCGGATTGTTGTTGTGATTATGGTCGCGGTGATGCACCGTCAGTTGCTGCACGTTGGCGGGCGTGAATTCGCGCATGCAGCGCCCGCAGATCCACGGGTACATCTTCAGGGACCGCTCACGGTACCCCAACTCGCGCGTGTCCGCGCTGCGGCGCGCGTCGGCCACGATCTTGTCCAGACGGGCCGAATCCGGTTTTTTGCTCTGTAACATATCCTGTCATTCTCCGTAAAGGCGTAGCGCCCGAACCCTTATTGTCCCAGAATTTCGCATACCCGCCACCTGCAAGCGGCTAAATATTTTTTGTCCACTGGTCAATACAATTATCAAGCCGATGCCAGCGGGCTTCATGCGCTATATT
>JANPCW010000664.1:0-2410 GCA_031431155.1 Janthinobacterium sp.
GCTACGATCACCTGCTGTTCTTATGCGGCGTGATCTTCTTCCTGCACCGCATGAAAGAAGTGGGCCTGTACGTGACCCTGTTTGCCATCGGCCACAGCACGACCTTGCTGCTGGGCGTGCTCAACGGCTGGCATATCAACGCCTACCTGGTGGACGCCATCATCGGCCTGTCAATCGTGTACCGCGCGTTCGACAATCTGGGCGGTTTTCAGACCGTGCTCCGCGTGCAACCCAACAAGAAGGCGGCGGTATTGATCTTCGGCTTCTTCCACGGTCTGGGCCTGGCCACCAAGCTGCAGGATTTCGAGCTGTCGGCCGACGGTCTGATTCCGAACATGATCGCGTTCAACGTCGGTGTCGAGATCGGCCAGCTGCTGGCGCTGGGCATGATTTTGATCGTGATGCGCTACTGGCGCTCCACGGCAAGCTTCGCGCGCCACGCGTTTGCCGGCAACATCGCCCTCATGACGGCCGGTTTTGTCCTGGCCGGCTTCCAGTTCACCGGTTTCCTTAGCAAATAGGAGTTTGTCCATGTCCCTCCCATTATTGAACGTAAACGGCACGGTCTCGGCGCCGAAAAAACAATTGTTGCGCGGCACCGCCGTGGCCGCTGTCGTTGCCGGCATCATCCTGACCATCGCCGTGCTGCCGGCCGAGTACGGTATCGATCCGACCGGCATCGGCAAAGCGCTCGGACTAACGTCCCTGCGTGTCGAAGGTGCGGTCCCTGCCGCTGCCCCTGCTGCGGTCGAAGTTGATGCAGTCGCCCCATCGCCACAAGGCTCGCAAGTGGCGTCCCCGGGCGAAACGCGCGCGCTGACGGTTGCGTCCAAGCAAACGGTGGCCTACCGTGCCGATATCCAGGAATGGACGCTGGCGCCCGGCAAAGGGCTGGAAGTCAAGACGAATCTGGCTAAAGGTGCAACCCTGATTTACTCGTGGAAGACCAAGAACGGCGAACTGATCAATCATGATTTCCATGGCGACCCGGCCAATGCCAAGAACAATGAATTCGAAAGCTTCATTGCAGAAAAAGGGGTCAGCCAATCGAGTGCGTCGCTGATTGCCCCGTTTACTGGGGTCCATGGCTGGTACTGGAAAAATAAAACGAGTGCGCCGGTGACGCTGGTGTTGCATGCGAGCGGATTCTATACGGACATACTCAAGAAATAACGTCGCACCGACGCGTACTTTTCTAGCGTGCCGTTTGCCACAGCGATTGGGACAAACGGTATGAATCCTGTAAGAATGGGCTATTGCGGCGACGCCCACACCAGAGTCGCCGCACCAATGGAGAATGCAATGAAAAAAGTGACTGCCCTGGTGGCGATCTTGCTGGCCGTTTCCTTACCCGGCAGCGCATTGGCGCATATGGAGCATGAGGACCTTGCCCCGCTCAAAACAAGCGATCTGCAAGTCGAACTGGTCAAGAAAACTAACGGCGCGATTGTCTACGTCAAGAATCGCGGCGAGAAGTTTCCGACGGCGGGCGCGACTGGCACACTTACCGTGACGAACGGATCGGTAAAAACCGACGTGCCCTTGCAACCGGCCGGCGGCAACGCGATGAAGACCAAGGGCAATACAAAAATGGTCGCTGGCGCGAAGGCGCAGGCATCGATCACGTTTGCAGACAAAAATACTGTTACCGCCGATTTTGTGATCAAGTAATGCAAGATCTCGCCAACAGCAACAAAATCGCAGGGCCGCAGGCAAACGCGGCCGGGGCCGATTGGAGCGCAGCGATGACGCTGATGACACGCGAACGCTCGATTGAAGCCGGGCGCATTTTATTCACAGGCCTGATGGCTTTGCTTTTCTGGCGCGAACTGATCCCAGTCGAAATCTTGTGGGGAGCCGTCGCAGTCGGTCTGTACCCGCTTGTCAAAACCGGCGTGCTCGATTTGATACACAAGCGAAAAATCGGTACCGAGATCTTTGTCACCGTGGCGACCTTAGTCGCGCTTGCGGGCGGCGAAACTGCCGCCGGCGCCGTGCTGTTGTCAATCATTCTGGTGGCTGAATTCATTGCCGACCTGAATATGGATCGCGCCCGTTCGTCCATCAAGGCACTCATCGGCTCGGTACCGCAGCTTGCATTGGTTCGAGGTAGCGATGGGGAGCGCACTGTTCCGATCGGCCAGGTACGGGTGGATGACGTCGTCTTGGTGCGCGCAGGTGAAAAAATTGCTGTGGACGGAACCATTGTGGCCGGGGCGGCTTCGATCAATGAAGCGCCCATTACCGGTGAAAGTATTCCGAAGGACAAAAGCATCGGCGCCGCTGTATTCGCTGGCACCGTCGTAGCTTCCGGCGCAATCGATATTCAAACCGAAAAAATCGGTGGCGACACCACGTTTTCACGCATTATCGCTCTGGTCGAAAGTGCGGAATCCGAACAGGCGCCAGT
>JANPCW010000665.1:0-4484 GCA_031431155.1 Janthinobacterium sp.
GGGACAAGGACGGTGCCACCTCCGTTTCTGGTCGCAGTCTGCTTCAGCCGCAAACGATTGATACGAATGGCGGCCAGGTGATCAATGGTAACGATTTCCGCACTACCAGCGACAATTGTATCGGTGGCGGCACCAAATCCGCCACCACACCCTGCACCGACGTCTGGACTACACTGCGTGGTTGGTACATGGATTTCCCCGCACCTAGCCCCAGCGCGAACCCCGGCGAGCGAATTTCATACAATCCATTGATTCGCAATGATCGGATTGTATTTCCCACCTTGATTCCATCGGTTAATGCTTGCGAAGCAGGCGGTAGTTCGTGGCTAATGGAGCTTGACGCCGCTACCGGAAGGCGCCTTACGGACACGAATCCTTTTGATGTCAGTAATGACGGCAATTTTAGCTACGGTTCCTTGTCCAGCCCACCGGGAGGAATGAAGCCTAAAGCGGGCGGCATTATCACTACCCCTGTCGTGGTTAGTACTCCCTCCCCGAGATACGACCCCACGCCTCCACCGGCTTGCCTCCTTGCCAGTTGTGGTTGCACCGGGCCTAAGTGCACAGACTGCGCGACAACCGGTTCGTGCGCTTGCGCCTCAGGTGAATACAAGTACGCTAGTAGTTCGACCGGCGCAGTGGTCAAAATTTGTGAAAGTCTGACCAGGGCGGGTCGCCTTACCTGGCGCGAAATCTTCCGTTGACGAGATAATTTTGAGTGAAAGGGGCACCCAAATGAGACGACTAAAACAAGGCGCAAAAGGTTTTACGCTGATTGAACTAATGATTGTGGTTGCGGTGATAGGGATTCTTGGAGCGATTGCTCTGCCTGCCTACACAGACAGCGTGCGAAAATCGCGGCGAGTTGACGCGAAAGCAGGATTGATGGAGCTGGTGCAGTTCTTGGAACGGTCCAACACTTTGTCGAATCGCTACGACATCGATAGCGCGGGCAATGCAATTGGCAGTACGGCCGGCAGCAACGCTGGACTGCCATTTGCAGCGACCCCGACCGATGGCGCCACAAAGTACTACAACCTGACGGTCAGTACTTCTCGGCTTGTATTTTCCCTGATTGCGACGCCAATTGGGGCTCAGGCTAGTGATACTTGTGGCACGCTAACGATCAGCAGCACAGGAGCGAAAACACCGGCAACTGCGGGATGTTGGTAGGCAACTAACGCTGGATAGCGCGAAAATTGCGGGAGTGGCTGGGTTTTTTGGCGCCGATTCGTTGGGAGATTACGAGCATATTTTCGGTGAGAATATGCTGAACTGTTCGCGGGATTACCGATTCCTACCTATATTATGGCCACTTTTAACAGACAAATGGGGGCGTCAACGATTCGCCATTATGAGCGTAACAATTTGTTGCCATCCGTGTTGCCTCGATTTCGTACAGCCGCACTTATATTTTCGCTAACCGCCCATTTTTGTGTTGTTTTGGCCCTCCGCGGCGGCGATGTCTCGACCATCGAACATTCGACCGGAAGGACGCCTCCGAGAATTTTACGCGTGCAGCTGCTGCAGTCGGACGTTGTCTCGGAAATCGTGGCCGAATCCCTCAAGCCTGCGACCCACGATGAGAAATTCATTCCTCCACCTACGGCGGGCCCAAGCATGGCGGCTACGCTCGTCCCTCATTCACGCGGTGAAAGGTCGCTATTTCCCCCGCGATTTCCTCCCATGCCTTACTATTTCCTCTCGAGCGAATTGACGCGAAAACAAATTATCGTGCAGGATGTGTCGCCCATCTACACTCAATCATTGTCCGCAATGGCACCCCAATCGGTCATATTGCGTTTGCTGGTGAACGAGCGGGGCAATATTGATCGCGTGCTGATCGAAGAATCACATCTTCCTGACGAAGTTGAAAGAATATTAATAGAGGCATTTTCGAAAGTGAAATTCGACCCGGGTTTAATTGATGATCTGCCGGTGAAAAGCCAAATGAAAATCGAAGTTGCGTTGGGTATGGAGGGGTAGAACCAGTTCACCATGATGGCTATGGCAAAAGAGCCGCGACTTTCCGATTTTTTGCCTCACTCATGATGAGAAGGACATCCTCGGCTTGACGCTGCCGGAAAATTCTGGGGCTGCTCGAACGGAAGGTACATAAGAACAGTGGGAATTCCAGCACGCCGTCGTTAAGAAAACGCGCTCGCTGCGCGAATTGTTTGGCAAGAAGTACGGTGGTGCGCCTTCCCCGGCGATCCTATCCAGCCCATAGCGTACTGGTTGAGCAGTCTCAAAATTGGAAGGGGTGTACAACCAAGTTTCTAAATCAGTTCACACACAGCCCCCAACAATCGGTAAAATCGAGGGTTTTGTGCAAGGGCCATGCTATGGTCACCAATATGGCCAACGATACCGCAACACCATCATCGGAAACGACCGATTCGAACACCACCATCACGTCCAAGGGCCCGGCAGTCATCGCACGCGAAGTCACGCGCCGCCGCACCTTCGGCATCATCTCCCATCCGGATGCGGGCAAGACCACGTTGACTGAAAAACTGCTGCTGTTTTCGGGCGCGATTCAGCTGGCCGGCACCGTCAAGGCCCGAAAGAGCGGGCGCCACGCCACCTCCGACTGGATGGAGATCGAAAAGCAGCGCGGCATTTCCGTGGCCAGCTCGGTGATGCAATTCGAGCACCGCGATCACGTGATCAACCTGCTCGACACCCCGGGCCACCAGGACTTTTCGGAAGACACCTACCGCGTGCTGACCGCCGTCGACTCGGCCCTGATGGTGATCGACGCGGCCAAGGGGGTGGAAGCGCAGACCATCAAGCTGCTGGCCGTGTGCCGCATGCGCAACACGCCGATCGTCACCTTCATGAACAAGATGGACCGCGAGACGCGCGATCCGCTCGAATTGCTCGATGAACTAGAATCGGTGCTCAAGATCCAGTGCGCCCCGGTGACTTGGCCGATCGGCATGGGCAAGACCTTCCGCGGCGTGTATCACTTGCTGCGCGACGAAATCATGCTGTTCGCCGCCGGCAGCGAAAAGGCCGACCAGAGTTTCGAAATCATCAAGGGCATCGACAATCCGCGCCTGCAGCAAATGTTCCCGCTCGAGATCGAGCAATTGAAGATGGAAGTGGAACTGGTGCACGGCGCCTCCCATCCGTTCGACCTGGATGCCTTCCTGGCCGGCGTGCAAACTCCCGTGTTCTTCGGCTCGGCGATCAACAACTTCGGCGTGCGCGAAATCCTCGCGGCCCTGGTCGACTGGGCGCCGGCGCCGCGCGAGCGCGACGCCACCATCCGCACCGTGGCGCCGAGCGAGACGCCGTTCTCCGGCTTCGTGTTCAAGATCCAGGCCAACATGGACGCGGCCCACCGCGACCGCATCGCCTTCCTGCGCGTGTGCTCGGGCCGTTTCGAGCGCGGCATGAAAATCCGCCACTTGCGCCTCGGGCGCGACATCAAGGTCTCGAACGTGGTGACCTTCATGGCGTCCTCGCGCGAGCAGGTGGAAGAAGCCTACGCGGGCGACATCATCGGCTTGCCGAACCACGGCAACATGCAGATCGGCGACAGCTTTTCCGAAGGCGAGCTGCTGCAATTTACCGGCATCCCGTACTTTGCGCCGGATTTTTTCCGCTCGGTGCGGATCCGCAATCCGCTGAAAATCAAGCAGTTGCACAAAGGTTTGCAGCAACTGGGCGAGGAGGGCGCGGTTCAGGTCTTCAAGCCGGTCCAGGGCAGCGAACTGGTGCTTGGCGCGGTCGGGGTGCTGCAGTTCGAAGTGGTGGCCAGCCGCTTGCTCAACGAATACGGGGTCGACGCCGTGTTCGAAGGGACCAGCATCAGCAGCGCGCGCTGGGTCAGCGGTGAGGACAAGCGTGTACTGCAGGATTTCGAGAACGCGCTCGGCCACAACGTCGCCTACGACGCGGCCGGAAATTTAGCTTATCTCGCAACGTCAGGCGTGAATTTGCGCCTGACCGAAGAGCGCTGGCCCAAGCTGACCTTCCATGCGACGCGCGAGCACGCGGTGAAATTGGCCTGAGTTCCTATCATCGAGGCGTGCTGAACGGACACCACCGTTCAGCACGCCTTGATCGCTTATGGGCGGGTGCGCACGTCAAACCCGAGGGCTTCCGTGCCTGCCCAGAATGAATGAATCAATTATGCTGCCCGACCAGCAAATTGCGCACACGATCAGGGCCCCCGTCACGAGCGGCGTTTCGGTGCCTGCCGGCGCAGAGACCAACGCAGCAATTGCGACCGGGTCGAGTGCCACGGCACCGCTTTCGACCTGAGCCAGGATCGTGCTGGCGCGCTCCTGCACATGCTGGAGCACGACGGCAACCGCCAGCGCTGCCGGAACCAGGAAAATGCAGCCGCGCGCCGCGCGCCGCAGGATGAAGTTGCCAGCGCCCCGGAATAACATCCCCGACACCAGTGCCGCTATTATTTATGGTTTCAAAAGTAGTGTGCCTTAGACTCACGCGAATACCACAGTCCTCGC